>CAJXLD010000037.1 GCA_913055595.1 uncultured Altererythrobacter sp. | reverse complement strand
GGGCGGACGTGCAGTTCGTGTTCCAGCCGGCCAAGCGCCTGACCCATCCGAAGATCCCCTTCCCGATCGGCCATGGCTACGCCATCAGCCCGGTGGGGCTCTATCCCAAGAGCCGCGGCACGATCCGCCTCGCCAGCAACGATCCGACCGCTGCGCCGCTGATCGATCCCAATTTGCTCAAGGAGCCGGAGGACATCCTTCCCCTGATCCGCGCGCTGAAGATCAGCCGCGAAGCATTCGCGACCCAGCCCTTCGCCAAATATGATGGCGTCGAGGTCGCGCCGGGGCCCGATTGCGTCACCGACGAGCAGTGGGACGCCTATATTCGCGCCACGGGCTATACCGTCCACCACCCCGTCGGCACGTGCAAGATGGGTGATCCGGGTGAGGCAAGTACGGTGGTCGATCCGCAGCTACGCGTGAAGGGCATTGCCGGATTGCGCGTAGCCGATGCCAGCGTCATGCCCAGCGTGATTGGGGGCAATACCAATGCGCCTTGCGTGATGATTGGCGAGCGGTGTGCGGACTTCATCCTCGGCAAGCCGCAGCTGCCTGCCGTAGAACTGCCGCCGACCAGCGTCGCGCGATACAAGTAGAATTTGGGAGAACAGGCCGATGGCCAAGGACACGATGATGAGCTGGCAGGTGGGCGATGTTAAGATCACCCGTATCGTCGAGCTCTACAATTTCACCGACAATATCAACATGACCATGCCCGATGCGACTGCCGAGGAGGTGATCGCGATGAAGTGGCTGCATCCGCATTATGCCACGCCCGAGGGCCTGCAGCGGATGAACTTCCAGGGCTTCGTGGTGCAGACGCCGGACCGCAACATCGTGGTCGACAGCTGCATCGGCGCCGGGCGCGAGCGCGATTTCGATGTCTTCTGCGACCTGCCCGAAGGCTTCCTCGAAGATCTCGAGAGCCTCGGCATCACACGGCATGACATCGATACCGTGCTGTGCACGCATTTGCACTTCGACCATGTCGGCTGGAACACCTACAAGGACCCGGAGACGGGCGAGTACAAACCGACCTTCCCCAATGCAAAATATCTGTTCGGCCAGAAGGAATACAAAGCCTGGCAAGAGGTGATCCGCCACGACGGGCACCATTCGGACAACCATCTGGTCGAATGCGTCGATCCCATCGTGGAGCTGGGGCTGGCCGAATTCATTGACGCGAACCACACTATCGCACCCGGCATCACCACCGAGCCGAGCCACGGCCACACGCCCGGCCACGTGCATGTCTGCATAGAGAGCAAGGGCGAGCGCGCGGTGATTACCGGCGATTTGATGCATCACCCGATGCAATGCGCCATGCCGCACCGCCATGCGACCTTCGACATGGACAAGGAAAGCGGCAAGGCCACGCGCATGGGCTTTGTCGAGAAATACAAGGATAGCGGCGTCGTGGTGATCGGCGCGCATTTCTTCGATCCCACCGCCGGCCATATCGAGACCGGTGCGGATGGCGAGACCTGGTTCCACGGATTAGGGCTCTGATCCGATGAACAAGGAAATCCCCCTCTTCCCCTATGACATCTTCACCCCCGATGCGGTGCGCAATGCCCGGGCGGTGGATGACGAGGTGCGCGAATTCGCCCCCGCGGTTCGCTTGCACGATGGCGTGGTGATGATCGCGCGGCACGAGCACGTGTCGCAGGGCCTGCTCGACTGGAAGAGCTTCTCCTCGACCAGCCGCCCGTGGCACGATCCCAATTCGCCGCGTCCTGAAATCCTCCTGACCGATGATCCGCCCCGGCACACGCAGGTGCGCAAGGTCGTCTCCGATGCGCTCAGCCCGCGCGCACTGGAGGGCGCCAAGGTGACCTTCCAGAATGCGGCGCAGGAATTCGTCGACGAGCTGCGTGCCAAGGAAGGCGAAGTGGTCGATGCCGTGGGCGATATCACCCAGGCCTATATCTTCCGCGTGCTGCCCGACGTGCTCGGCCTGCCCAAGGAAGGGCGGCACTTCATGCACGATTTCAGCCAGATGGTCTGGGCGACCATGGGCCCCCCGGGCGAGTTGTTCGACCAAGCGATGGACCACGACTTCTCGGGCGTGATCGAATGGCTCGGCACGGCATGCGACCGTGAGGCTTTGTCACCCGACGGAATCGGCCAGTCGATCTTCGCTGCCGCCGACCGGTGCCAAGTGACGATGGATGAGGCCAAGCTGCTGCTGCAGACGATCCTCTCTGCCGGGGCAGACACAACCTATCTCACCATGGCCAATTGCATCCGCGCATGGGCGCTGTTCCCCGATCAATATGCCAAGCTGCGGGCAGAGCCCAAGTTACTGCGCAAAGCGTTCGAGGAATCGCTGCGCTGGGACAGCCCCAGCCGCATGGCCGGACGCATCACCACCTGCGATGTCGCTATCGACGACTTTGTGGTGCCCGCGGGTACTCGTTGCGGGCTGATGTTCGCCGCCGCCAACCGCGATCCGCGCTTCTGGGACGATCCGGAGAAGTACGATATCACCCGCGACAACAAGCATTCTCTCGGCTTCGGCTACGGCGTGCACGGATGCGTCGGGCGGACGCTTGCGCAGACCGAAGCCAACGCCTTTCTGGGCGCTCTGGTTGATGCGGTGGAGGCATTCGAGATCGCCGGCGACTACGAACCGTGGATGACAACGGTCGGGCACGGTCCGATCCGCCAACCCGTAAAGCTCAAGTTTTCTTGAGTTAACCATGGTCTCGCTAGCGAATCCTGCGCCCGTCACCAAGATCCAGGCAATTCGTTACGCTCGTCACGAACGGACCGCAGAAGCCAACTTTACCATGCCTGTTGACGATCATGACCTGCCCATGCCGCTGGATTACTACGTCTGGGCGGTGCATCGCGAGGGCCATCAGCCACTAATCGTGGATACCGGCTTTGGTGAGCATGCGGCTGCCGCGCGCGGGCGGACCATGATCCGCGATGTGGCGCAGGGATTGCGCGATGCGGGGATCGATCACCTGCTGGTGGAGGATGTGATCCTCACCCACCTGCATTACGATCATGCCGGTTCGCTCAACGTCTTTCCCAATGCCAAATTCCATGTGCAGGATGACGAAATGGCCTTCGCCACCGGCCGCCAGGTTTGCGACCATGGCGTGCGCGCACCCTTCGATGGCGAGCCGGTCGCGCAGCTCGTGCGCAAGCTCTATGCCGACCATGTCATCTTTCACGATGGCGATGAGGATTTCGCCCCCGGCATTCGCCTGTGCAAGGCCCCCGGCCATACGGCGGGGCTGATGGTGGTGGTGTGCGAGACCGCGCGCGGACCCGTGGTCTTATGCAGCGATGCCGCGCATCTTTATGCCAATATCACCCGCTCCATCCCCTTCCCCATCTTCGTGGACGAAGCAGCCTATGCCGCAGCGCAAGTGAAAGTAATGGAACTGGCAGGCGGATCGCTGGATCATGTCATCCCCGGACACGATCCGCTGGTGCTTTCCTGCTTCCCATCGGAAAACGATATTGCCCGCGTCGACCTTCCACCGCATAGGCCTATTGCGGAGGAAATATGACGACAATCGGATTTCTCGGACTGGGTCGTATGGGCGCGCCCATGGCAGCCAACCTGTTGAAAGCAGGGCATGATTTGTTCGTCCACGACGTTTCTCAGGAAGCAGTGGCCGCTCTGGTACACCAAGGCGCCGAAGCCGCCGGGTCTGCATCGGCGCTAAGTCGGCAGTGCGAGGTCGTCTTCACCAGCCTGCCCACGCCCGTAATCGTGCGCGAGGCAACATTGGGACCGGATTCCATCTTCGTCCGCGGACAACCCAAGGTCTTCTGCGACTTGTCGACATCCGGCCCGCAGCTGGCACAGGAACTGTCTGCTGCACTCACGCCCAAAGGCGTCGCCTGTTTCGATGCGCCGGTATCGGGCGGCATCAAGGGCGCGCGAGAAGGCACCATCTCGATCATGGTTGGCGGACCCACAGCCGAATACGAAGCGATCCTGCGCCCATTGCTCGAAGCCATCGGCAAGCCGACGCATATGGGCGAAGCGCCCGGCGCCGGGCAGACAATGAAGCTGGTCAACAATCTGCTCGGCGCGGTCGCCATCGGCGTGACGGCAGAGGGCATGGCTTTCGGCATCAAACAGGGCCTTGACCCGGCCAAGATGATCGACGTCCTCAACCAGTCTACCGGCATCAACTCTGCCACGCGCGACAAATGGCCGCGCTCGGTCTTGCCGCGCACATTCGACTTCGGCTTTGCCGCGGCGCTCAGCCTGAAAGATACGAAATTGCTGATGGATGAGGCGGAATCTGCCGGTGTGCCCTTGCCATTGGGCAAGATCGTGCAGGATTACCTCGAGCGCACATTGGAACGCGAAGGCCCCGATGCTGACTTCACTGCCATCGCCAAGGTGGTGGAAGAGGCCGCTGGCCTTGATCCCGAGCGTTGAAATTCCAGCAGGAATCGCCGCGTCAATCCGATCTTAACCACCTGCTTCCTAGCATGGTCGAAGACCTTCTGGAGAGCAGCTACATGTCCTTCTTCAAAGCGGAAGATGGCTCATTACACGTCGAACGGCGCAGCAATGCGCGTTTTCGTCTCGCTACACCTGTCGAACTGCATCTGCCGAGCGGGACGCGCCAGGGGCAACTCTCCGATCTCTCCGAAGGCGGGGCCAAGATTTCTATCGACAATCCGCCGTCCAAAGGGGCGACCGTCAAACTTTGCTGGGCCAACCAGGAAGAATTTTGCCGCGTCATTTGGACTGGAGAGAAATCCTGCGGTGTGAAGTTCGAACGCGCCATCTCCAGCGCTATCGTGCTCGAGACCATGGGGCAGGACGAAGATCTGCAGGCAGGCCCGGTGGCAGACCGCAGCAATATCCCGCTGGGCCGCAAACGCCGCCGGCTGGGTGCAGGCGGCTAAAGAACCAGATCAGATGTCGTTGCGGATGGTCGCCAGTGCGCCGCCATCGATCTCCCATTTCGCGCCATTGACATAGCTTGCCTCGTTGCTGAGCAGGAAACTGACAACATCGCCCACCTCGCGCGGTTGGCCCACGCGGTTGAGCGTGGCAGTCCGGCCCAGTTTCTCCATCCCCGCCTCGACGCTATCGAACATCTGTTCGAGCATGCCGACGAGAAGCGGAGTCTCGATCACGCCGGGCATTACGCAATTCACGCGCACGCCCTTTTGCGCGACTTCGCTTGCAGCCGTGCGGGTGAGGCCGACCGCACCATGCTTGGCGGCATTATAGGCGCACGCCCCGGCGAGTCCGCGTTCCGAACCGATGCTGGCGGTGTTGACCACCGCGCCCTTGCCCGCGGCAACCATGTGCGGGATTACATAACGCAGGCCCAGGAACATGCCTCGCAGGTTGACCCGCAGTACCTTGTCGAATTCCTCAACCGGATATTCGTGGGTTGGAGCCAGGACGCCTTCGATCCCGGCATTGTTGAAAAAACCATCAATCTTGCCGAAAGCGTCCATGGCGGCCTTGACGTAGCCCTTGGTTGCCTGCTCGTCGGAGACATCGGCCTGATGTGCAATGGCGTGATGGCCTGCATCGACCAGCTGCCTTGCGCGATCGCGCAGTGCGTCCCGGTCGATATCGACCATCAGCAATTCGGCCCCTTCGCGCGCAAGGATTTCGCAGGTTGCAAATCCGATCGCCCCGGCCGCCCCGGTTACGATGATGGAGTTACCTTCGTGGCGCCCTGATCGGTCGATAGTACTCATTGGGCATCCTTCGATTTGCGGAACGGCATGGTGAGCAGGAAGAGCACGAGCTTGAAGCTCAACAGCTTGGTGAACTTTTTGGCTTCTTCGGGCGTCAGCACCGCCGTCATCGGCATGGCGCCATAGACCTTGCCCTTCAGCACAAGGTCATTGCCCTTGCGTTCGATCGTGCTGATTTCCATCAGTTCCGATTTGTCGGCTGCGCGGATCTTCATGGGGTAATCTCGTCGAAATCAATGCCAAGGTCTTCGGCCATCACCATGGCCGTGGCGCGGCCAGCGCCGAAAACGCCGCCGCCAGGATGCTGGAACGGGCCGACCAGGTAGAGCCGGTCGACGCCGGGCACACGGTAGCCGCCCAATTCAGGCGTCGGACGGTGCGAACCCGATTGGTAGGTGGTGGTGGCGATGCCGTGGAGATCGCCGCGGAAAAAGCTGGGGCTGGTGCGCTCCATGTCGACGGGTGAGTCGCAGTGATAGTCAAGCACGATGTCTGGCACATTGGTAATGAAGTCGCCCATGCGGCGGATCATCTTTTCGGCGAATTCGCCCTTTGCCTCATCCCAATCGCGGCCATCCTTGCGTGAGTAGGGAACATAGTCCCAGGCGTGGAAGATGCTCTTGCCTTCGGGGCAACGGCTGGGATCGTGTTGCGGCAACTGACCCACGCCCACCAGCGGTGTAGGACTGAAATTGCCATAGCGCAGCTCGTCAAAAGCGCGGCGCATGTCCTCGTAATCGGCAGGCATAAGCTCATACATCACGGCGGAAAGATCGCTGCCATCGGCATTCTTCGCCTTGAAGTGCATCGGTGCGTCGAGCGCGGCATGGACGGTGAAGCAAGCGGCATCGGTGATATGCGTGCGCTTGGCATGCGCGGCGACATTGGCCGGAACGCCGGGTACGATATCGGGCAGGATGTGCGGATGCAGCGCGCCGATTACGCCGTCCGCACAAGTCAACCGCTCGCCATTGTCGAGTACCACGCCCGCCGCCCTCTCGCCATCGGTGAAGACCTCGCGCACTTCGCAGCCCGAACGGACTTTGCCGCCGTGATCCTCGATACAAGCGATCAGCGCATTGGTGAGGCTGCCCGATCCGCCCACAGGCACACCAAATCCGAACTTCTCGAGGAAGCCGAGGAAGACATAGGCACCGATGCCAGTCGCCTTTTCGTCCGGACTGACGAGGTTCTCACCCGCCACGCGGCCGAAATGCGCCTTCACCTTGTCGTGTTCAAACAGCTCTTCCATCAAATCGAAGGTGGAGACGCCCATGGTGCGCATGATCTCCTGCCCCTCGGCGGACTGGTCCATCATTGCGGTCTGCGCGCCGAGAGGCATGGGCGGCGAATAGAGGCCTGCCATGATCATGGGTAGCCATTGCGCGGCCTGCTCACTCATCTTGAGGAAGGTCTGCGCATCCTTCTGGCTGAAACGCGCAATCGCTTCTGCCGACTTCGCCGGATCGCGATGCAGCGGCAGGGTCGAGCCATCTTCCCATACGCTCATCATTGGCACGTCGGGGAAGACATAGCGCAGCCCATACTTCGATTTGAGGCCAAGATCGTCATTCAGCAGCAGCGGATTACCCTGAATGAAGATGTGGCTCATCGAATGCTGGTCATGCATGAAGCCGGGCCGCGTCAGCTCGCGCGACACCACGCCGCCGCCATGCCATTCATTGCGTTCGAGCACGAGCACGCTCTTGCCCGCGCATGCCAGATAGGCCCCCGCAACCAAGCCGTTATGGCCCGATCCGATGATGAGAATATCTGCGTCTGCCATGTGCGGTATACCTCTATAAACAAGCGGAAAGTGCTAGGTCGGAGAGCTTGCCGCAGCGCTCGATATTCGCCGCCTGCGTCATGACGCCCGCACTCAGGAAAGAGAATGTCATATCGGCTTCGGGATCGATCCAGAACATCGTCGAACCTGCGCCGTAATTGCCGAAAGTCTCCGGCGATGAAAGCTGTCCGAACAGGTGCTGGAACACGCCCGTGCCGCGCACCTGGAAGCCTAGGCCCTGATTGGCCGGAGGCACCTTCCAGCCCGCGCGCAAGGCCACGCCCTTGTAGAGTTCGTTGGGCTTGTCGCCCGTGTGCACCTTGCGCGCGAGGCGCACCATACGCGGAGAGAGGATGCGATGGCCTTCCAACTCGCCTTCGCGCCGCAGCATTTCGGCAAAGCGCCACAGATCGCCGGTGGTCGATGCGCAGCCGACATGCGGCGCTTCGACTTCTGGGTCCTCGAACAGTGCGTGGTCGCCCTCGATATTGCGCGAGAGGTGCTTGATCGGCACCGTGCCGCGCATGTCCGGGCGCACATGGCGTGCGTCGAGGTCCTTGCGCAGGCCCATGGAGGTGGATTCCATCTTCAGCGGCGCGAAGAGGTCTTCGTGCAGCAGCGTCTGGTAGTTCCGCCCCTTTGGATCGGTGCGAACCAGTGCCATGCCCATCAGCACGTGGTTCACCAGCGGCGAATAGTCGCATTTCTCGCCCGGTGCCGAAGTGCCGTGCACATGGGCGATGCTCTCATCATAAAGCTCCTGCAGCCGGTCGAGATACATGCCTGGCTTGGGGCTCCACACGCCGGACATGCCGGCCTGGTGGGTGATCAGGTGCCAGAAGGTCGCCTCCTCACGCGGCATGCCGGTGAATTCGGGCAGGATATCCTTCACTTTGGTGTTGAGTGAAAAGCGCCCTTGCTCGATCGCGCGCATGATGAGGACGTTGGTGAAGGCCTTGGTGACCGAGAAGAGCGAGAAGACATCGTCTTTCTTCAGAGGCCGTTCGCCGCCCGCATATGCATGGCCGATCGCCTCGTCGAACACCACCACGCCGCCGCGCCCAATGCGCAGCACGGCGCCGAAATAATCGCCGCGCGCAATGTCGGCTTCGATCACCTGCTTCAGCTCGTCGAGCCGCTCCTGCCAGATGGCTGTCATGATCCCAATAACTCCTAACCCGCCGCGATGATTCCGCCATCGACGGCCAGCATTGCCCCGTTGATGAACTCCGCCTCGTCACTAAGCATGAAGGCGGCGGCCTGCGCCACGTCTTCCGGCGTCCCATTGCGGCGCAGCGGGATGTTCTTCGCCCGCTGCTCGTATTGCTCCGCCGTCACGAAGCCATCGGTCGCGGGCGTCGGCACGCTGCCCGGCGCAATCGCATTGACGCGAATATTGCGCGGTCCCAGCTCGCCAGCCAGCACTTTGGTGAGGCCAGCAATGCCCGCCTTGATCGTGGTGTAGGCACCGGTGTTGGGCCTCCCGCGATAGGCAACGGGCGAGGAGTAATTGAGAATATTGCCCTGCTTGCTTTCATCGCGATGGGCAAGGAAGGCCTGCACGCCCCAGAACACGCTCTTAAGGCCAGCGGAGAGCATACGGTCGAGCGTTTCTTCGGTGACCTGCTCAATCGGCTCGTAGACCAGAACCGAGGCGTTGTTGATCACCGCGCGCAGAGGGCCGGCATCGCTGGCGAAGTCTTTCGCCAGCTGGAAGAACTCGTCGCGCTTGCCGCAATCGGCACCATAGCTGAAGGCGCGGCCACCATCCGCGATGATCGCCTCGGCCACGCGCAAGGCGCTTTCGCCGTTGATATCGGCGATGCCGACGATCGCACCCTTGGCAGAGAGGTGCTTGGCAATCCCCTCGCCCAGACCGCGCCCGGCGCCGGAAATGAGGATCGGTTGCCCGTCGAACCTGCTCATCAATCCATCCCGAACAGCTTGGCGGTATAGTGCGAGTCCATATATTCGCGCATCTTGTCGATCTTTCCATTCGAGATCTCAAACACCCAGCAATAGTCATTGTCATAGACCTTGCCGTCCGGCAGCCCGCCGGTGGAGTTCGATTCCACACAAACCCAACCATCCCGGCTGAACATGTTGTGGACATGCACCTTGGGATCGCCCGGATTGAACATCCCCCGCACCGGCGCGAGGAATTTGTCGATGATGTCCATGCCGATGTGCTTTCCGGCACCGGCAATGTCCTTCACCTTGGGCTCCCACACGCTCTCATCGTGGTAAAACTTGCGCAGCTTTTCGAGATCGCCCGAAGACAGCACTTCGAAGAAATCGAGCACCAGTTGTTCGTCTGCATTGGCAGCTTTGACGGTCATGAAATTCCTCTCCCTGGATTATCCTATGTCAGGCCGCGCGCTTCGTCGCTGGGCGGCGGAATATCGGGCATGGCGCCGCCCTGATACAACGCGATGTAGCCAAAGCGGCGGGCGAAACGCCATTTGCCTTCCTCGTCGCGCACATAATCATCATTGAACCCGCCGACATAGATGCCGCCCGCTTCCTGCGGCATTTCGGTGCTGGCATGGCTCGACAACATGGTGAGGTAATTGGTGCCGCGCGCCTCGCGCTCGTTAATAGGCACGACCAGCACATTGGTGACGATGTGGCGCACCAGGATCGGTGGGCGGTCGCGGAAGATCGCCTGCACCTTGTCGCGGCCATAGAACGGATATTCGGGCTGGAATGGCCGTGCGAAGACGCAATCTTCGGTGAAGAGGTTGGCGAGCCCCACATGGTCTCCCGCATCGGCGAAGATTGCGAAGAGCGTCGGCAATTTGCCGCACTCATGTTCGATTTGCAGGCGCTGATCAGGTGTCATTGTCTTGCTCCGCTTCGATTTGGGCGAAAGCCTCATTGGCGATGCGGAAGCTGTCTACGGCAGCCGGAATGCCTGCATAGATGCCCACCTGCAGCAGCACTTCGCGGATCTCGTCCTTCGACAAGCCATTGTTGAGAGCGCCGCGGATGTGGATCTTGAGCTCGTTCTCGCGTCCCAACACGGCGATCATGGCAAGGTTTATCAGGCTGCGATCGCGCAGTTCCAGCCCCTCGCGGCCCCAATTCCAGCCCCAGCAATAGGTGGTGACCAGCTCCTGCAGCGGCTCGTTGAACGGACCGCTCTTGGCCAGTGCCTTGTCGACATAGGCATCGCCCAGCACCTTGCGGCGGATTTCCATACCCCGGTCGAACATTTGCTGTCCGGTCATTTCGGGTGGGCTCTTTTCATCACTCATCAGTATTTCCTTACAAGACGGAATAGGCAGCATCGATCAGCCGCCTTGCGCGAGGGCCGTTGTCGCCCACGGCATGCATCTGGTTGCAGCAGTATGAGAAGCCGAGCCTGGCATCGGGATCGCCGAAGCCGATCGATCCGCCCAGACCGTGATGGCCAAAACTGCGCATGTTCGGCCCCATATAGACCGCTTCGGGCGTGTTGAGCAGCACGCCCAGCGCCTGGTGATAGGGGCGATCCTGCAGCAGTTCGATCTGGTTGTGCTGCTCGGTTATCATGTTTTCGAGCGCCGGTTTCGAGAGCAGACTTATGCCGTCAACTTCGCCGGTGGCCGCGCCATAGATGCGCGCCACGCCGCGCGCATTGCCGTGACCCGATCCGCTGGCGATTTCGCAAGTGCGCCATTTGGGGCTGTTCATCGTTGTGTGCCACGGCTCGTCGGGGTTCTGCAGAAAAGCGAATTTGCGCAGCACCGCACCATCCTGCCAGCCTTCCGGCGTGGTTGGCTTGTCGGGCATGGCGGTGTCCTTTGCCGCGAACAGGCGCGCCTTGGTGTTGGGGAGGACCTCGGCGACGTGGCTCTGCTCCCCATCGTCCATGCCGCCGATGTAATATTCTGCGCCCAGCGGACCGCAGACATTCTTGCGCAAGAATGGGCCGACAGTCATGCCGGTGACGCGGCGCATGATCTCGCCCAATAGGAAGCCCTGATTGTGCACGTGATAGGCTGCGCGCGTGCCCGGCTCCCACAAAGGTTCCTGCACTTCCAACGCCTTGATGTAAGGCTCGTACTCGAGGAAGGCGCCCGGATAGAGAATGTCGGTGGTCAGCACGGGGATCGCCGCGCGGTGATCGAGACACCAGCGCACGAGAATGTCTTCCTTCCCGTTCTGCGCGAATTCGGGCCAGTAATGCGCCACCGGCCTGTCGATATCGATCAGGCCCTGGTCGACCAGCATGTTGAAGGCGATGCCGGTCACCCCCTTGGCCGTGCTCATCATACAGACGGTGGAATGCTCATCCCATTCCTCGCTGCGATCGGCGCGCGCCCAGCCGCCCCATAAATCGACCACCGTCTCGCCATCGACCACGACCGAGCAGGCAGCGCCCAGCTCTTCCTCTTCGGTGAAATTCTGGATGAAAGCGTCGACGGCCGGGCGGAACTTTTCATCATAGCGCCCCTGCAACGGGAATGTACCGCCGCGCGCCTCGATAACTTCATGAAATTCCGCCTGCGGCAATCGCCCTCTCCCTACGGCCAAAAAGTCCTTGCGACTCTAACGATCGTTATTGCTAGGGCAGTCGAACGCAAGGCGAAAGGGATCAATCGAGAAAAGCAATGGTCCTGAGTTCGATACTCTGCCTCGGTTCGGCGTCGGGCGGAGTGTCAGGATCGTCAAAGGCGCTATGCGCTGTGAACTGCACTGCGTCCGGATCGCTGTCGAACAGCTTGAACACCAGTACTTCCCACGGCTGCATATGCGGCACCCAATACCATTTGTGATCGGGCTGGTAGGCGAGGTTGAAGCCCCATAGCGAGCGCGAGACGCCGCCCAGCCCGCCGCGCACTTCGCTCTGGAACAGATCCTCGCGTTTCACCGTGCTGGCATCGGCCACGGCGAAGGGCGCGCTTTCCACCATGACGATGGGTCGCCAGACATTGATCAGCATGTGCCTGCCATTCAGGCGCCGCTCGGCTTCCTCCTTTGGCAGTAAGTCATATGTGTAGTCGGCAACGGTGCGCGCGCCGTAATCGACATGCGCACCGAAAGCTGGCTGGTTATGGCCATGCGTGCCGGTGGCATTGGTCCGGATAACGGGACCGAAGCTTATCACCTTGTCCGCGCCGGTAATGCGCCCGACCAATGCCTCGGTATCGCGGCTGTAACGTTCCAGCTGCTGCTCGTCGGTATAGTCGTCAATGCCGCTTGGCTCATCCACCACCACAAAGCCGTTCTTCTCCAGCGCCAGGTCGTGAATGAAGGGGCGCACATCATGCACCGTGACTTCATGCGGGTCCTGCGGCCAGTAGCTCTTCTCACGATCACCGGCATAAAAGATCGCCTCTTCGCCGCGCACGACATAGTTCATCGTGGTGCGAACATCGCAGGTAACGGTTTCCATCTCTCAAGCCCTTCCGGTCTTTATCCTTTGACCGATCCTCGCGCGCATCATAGCCTGACACGCAAGGTGCCGTCCATCGCCATGGTCTGGCCGCTGTAAAATGGGAGAAGGCATGGTTGAGGGATATCTGGACCCGCGCACGGTAATGCGCGAGCGGGCGATGAACCTGAAGCAATATGGCGTCGTCACGATCTGCGTGCTGATCAATATGATCGACGGATATGACATCCTTGCTCTGGCCCAGGCGGGCAGCGCGTTGAGCCGTGATTGGGGTCTTTCAGATGCCGAATTGGGCACACTGCTTTCGATGAACCTCGTCGGCATGGCGCTGGGCGCCTTGGGCGTTTCGCCCGTTGCAGACCAATGGGGCAGGCGGCCGGCCATGCTGATCTGCCTGATCCTCATGAGCGTGGGCATGGCGATATCTGCCGTGTCCGAAGGCTTCTTCTCCATGGCTGCAGGTCGGTTGGTCACGGGAATAGGCATTGGCGGGATGACCAGCACGGCTGGCACAATGGCGCTCGAATATGCCAGTCAGAAACGGCGCGAATTCGCTACAGCGACGGTTGCCTCGGCCTATCCGGTGGGAACGATCATCGGTGCGGCAGTCGCCGTGGCCGTGCTCGATAGTTACGGCTGG
>CAJXLD010000036.1 GCA_913055595.1 uncultured Altererythrobacter sp. | reverse complement strand
TGGTCGAGTTCATGATGAGCGAGCCGGTTGTCGTGCAGGTCCTCGAAGGCGAAGACGCCGTGACCCGCAACCGCGACATCATGGGTGCGACCAACCCCGCTGACGCTGCCGAAGGCACTATCCGCAAGGAACTCGCCCTCTCGATCGGCGAAAACACGGTCCACGGCTCGGACAGCGACGAGAATGCCACGATCGAGATCGCCTTCTTCTTCAAGCCGGAAGAAATCGTCGGCTGATCGATCCGGATTTCAGATCACCAAGGACCCCGTCGGAGCAATCCGGCGGGGTTTTTTGATCCGCCTCAACGAGGTATCGTTCCCACTGTCCTAGCATGTTTCAACAAGGATCGAGAAAGGATCACGAATGTCCCATACGCCGCATGAACTTGCCGATGAATTTCCGCAGGATCACGACATCCTCCACAAACTGAAACTTGAGGACAAGCACTTCCAGAATCTCGCGGAAAAATATCACGAGGTGAATGGCGAGATTCACCGGATCGAGGCCGAGATCGAGCCGACCTCTGATGAATATGCCGAAACACTCAAGAAGAAGCGCCTTGCGCTGATTGATGAGATCGGAGCGATTGTCAGCAAGGCCAAGGCCAACGCCTGACCTTTAGCCGGTCAGAAATGGTCGGCAATATTCTGCAATTTGGTGAGGCGCTTGGGTGCGACCGCACTCCAGCTGCGCTGTAGCCAGTCGGCAATGTGATCCCAATCGACATCGGTACGGTTGAGGATCACTCCGACCCACCCTGACGCGCCATAGAAGGCCGGCTTGAAATAGCGGTCGGGGTCGCGCTCTACCAATGCATGCAGCTCGTCGAGGCCGGAGGTCTTGACCAATAAGCCGATATGCTCATCGCCATGATGATGGTCGTCGAAATAGGCGAAATACTTCCCGCTCTTGGCAGCGATCTTCCATCCGGGAAGACCATGACTGTCGCGGCATTCGACTTCCGGCAGCGCCATCGCCAGTTGCTGGACCTGCTCGAGCAGCCACTCGGGCCGATTATGCCTCCCGACATAATCGGCGAACATGCGCGGGTAGAGCTGGTATTCGGCAAGGATCACACGCTTGCCCAGGCTCTCTCCGGTGTCGCCAGGAAGGATGGCGACGGGCATCTGGCCTAGCAGAGGGCCTGCATCCAGTTCCGCCGTCACAATGTGGACCGAACAGCCACCGAATTTCTCTCCCGCATCGATGGCGCGCTGGTGTGTGTCGAGGCCTTTGAACTTGGGCAGTAGGGAAGGGTGGGTATTGACCATGCAGCCTTCCCAGCCATTGACGAAACCAGCTGTGAGGATGCGCATGTAGCCGCACAATGCGAGATATTCGGCGCCTGCATCACGCAGAGCCTTGTCCATGATGGCCTCATGCTCCTCGCGGCTCATTCCCCTATGGTCATGCGCGAATGTGGCGATGCCCTCTGCCTCGGCAATCTTCAAGCCCGGCGCGTCGGGCACGTTGCTGGCAACCAGCACGATTTCATAGGGGCAGTCGGGCAGCTTTGAATGGAACAGCAGCGCCGACATGGTCGTGCCGTTGCCCGAGAGGAGACAGGCGACCTTTGCCTTTTCAGCCATTATGAGTGGCTTCCCAGTCTTTTTTGGCCGACCATGTGCCTGCCGAACCCCTTACCGTGCAGCCCTTGGTGCCATTAATGATCTCGCCTATGCGGAAGACCTGTTCACCGGCCTCGGCGAGATCGGCCATCACTGTATCAACCTGATCGGGCGTCACCGCCAGCACCATGCCTATACCCGTGTTGAAAGTGCGCGCCATCTCGCTAGGCTCGATATTGCCCTGCGCCTGCAGGAACGCCATCAGCCGCGGCAGTTCCCAGGCATCGGCTTGGATCACAGCATGTGCGCCGTCGGGCAGTACGCGCGGGACGTTTTCGAGCAGGCCACCGCCGGTGATATGCGCCAGCGCATCGATCTTGCCCGCGCGGATGACCGGCAGCAGGCTCTTCACATAGATGCGTGTGGGCTCTGCCAGCACATCGACCAAAAGGGCTTCCTGATCGAAGATAGCGGGACTCTCCATCTTCCACATCTTGTCTTCGGCAAGCCTCCGGACCAGCGAATAGCCATTGGAATGGACGCCCGAACTGGCCAGCCCCAACAGCACATGGCCCGGCGCGACCTTCTCGCCCGTTAGCTGCTCGCCGCGCTCCACTGCACCGACGCAGAAACCCGCAAGGTCATAATCTCCGGCAGCATACATGCCCGGCATTTCCGCCGTCTCTCCGCCGATCAGTGCGCAGCCGGCAATCTTGCAGCCTTCGGCAATACCCGCGATCACGCGTTCGGCAACGCCATTGTCGAGCTTGCCGGTGGCAAAATAGTCGAGGAAAAAGAGCGGCTCTGCACCTTGCACGATCAAATCGTTCACGCACATGGCGACAAGGTCGATGCCGATCCTGTCGTGCCGGTCATAATCGATGGCGATCTTGACCTTGGTCCCCACGCCATCATTGCCTGCCACGAGCAGCGGGTCCTTGTATCCGGCCGCCTTGGGATCGAAGAAGCCGCCGAAGCCGCCGATCTCACCATCCGTGCCTGGCCGCATGGTCGCTTTGACCAGAGGGCCAATGGCCTTGACCAGGCGATTGCCGGCATCGATCGAAACGCCGGCCTGTTCGTATGTATATGAGGGCGTGTTTGAAGACATGCCCCCAGCCTTTAGACTTTCCAGCTTGGATTTCCACTCGCCTTTGGGCAAAAGGGCCGCGATTTCCCCGATGAGTAGCCTGACCAACCCTTCTTTTCTGCAATCGCAACGCCTGACTTTGCTGGCGGTCACCGCTGTCTTGCTGGTGGTGTGCGGCGCCGCGCTGTTCGCGCAAGTGTCAGGCGATCGCGGTATCGCGCCCGTTGCCAGTACAACGGATATCGATGTGCGCGGGATAGAGGTGGATATTCGTGGCGTTAGCGGTGTGGAAGCGCGCGCGCGAGCCTGGCGCGATGCCAAGCGGACTGCGTGGAATCGCTTGGGCGGTCCGGACATTTCCGATTCGGAGCTCGAATCGCTTGTTGCCGCCATTATTGTGGAAGAAGAGCAGATCGGGCCGCGGCGCTATATCGCGCGGCTTGGTGTGATCTTCGACCGCCAACGTGCAGGCGGATTGCTGGGCGGCATAGGTGCGCAGGCGCGCTCTGCACCTATGCTGACCTTGCCTGTTCTCGCGGCGGGCGGAACGTCCACCATGTTTGAAGTACGCAATCCTTGGCAACGCGCTTGGGCGGAACATCAATTCGGCACCTCGCCGATCGATTATGTCCGGCCAACGGGCGTGAGCGGGGAAACGCTGCTTCTGACTTACGGCCAGACAAGACGCCGCAGCCGTGCCTGGTGGGCCGTGGTGCTCGATGAATTTCGGGCAGCGGATATTTTGGTGCCGATTGCCCGGTTGGAATATCAGTGGCCGGGCGGGCCGGTAGAGGGACGGTTTACTGCACGCCATGGTCCGGACAATCGCTTTTTGGGCGAATTTTCCATGCGGGCAGACAGTGTTGAGGAATTGCCCGATATGCTTGATCGGGCTGTCGCGCGCTTTGATGAGATGTTCACCCAGGCGCTGGGTGAAGGCACATTGCGTCCCGATCCAACACTGACTTTGGACAAGATCGAGGTTTCGCCAGAGATTCGTGCTCTTCTTGAAGAAGCCATTCGGGCGGAAGAGGCGCAGCAAGCATTGGCCGCGGGCGAGACCTTCGATCAGATTTTTGCCGATATTCCGCCCGTGGCCCAACCGGTTCAAGCACCAACATTGACGGCTATTACCGTACAGGTCGTGACACCTGACCCGCGCAGTTTTGATGCCGCATTGACGGGCATTCGTTCGCTTCCCGCGGTAAGCGGTCTTTCCGTGAGCAGCACCGCAATCGGGGGAACTTCGGTGTTGCAGGTCAACTATGCGGGCGACATCGCGCAACTCGCGGAAGATTTGCGGAGCACCGGGTGGCAGGTCAGTGAAGGAAACAACGCGCTTGCCATAGCACGCTGACAAGGCGCAGGAAGCCTTTCGCACCATGTCCCAGATTGCATTGCCCTTGAAAGCCGGTCGCGACGGCCCCCAACGCATCGTAATCGGTGCGGCCAACATTCAAGTGGCCGAAGCATTGGCGAACCCTGAAAGCTGGCCTTTCCGCACCGCCGTGCTCACAGGACCGCCGCGTTCGGGCAAGTCCCTGTTCGCGAGTTGGTTCCAGCAGACCGGAAAAGGAATGGCACTCGATGATGCGCAAAAGTTGCTCGAAGACGAGGTATTTCATTGTTGGAACCGCGCGCAACAAAACGGTGAGCCGCTCCTGATTGTCGCGGGGGAGCCACCTTGGGAGATTGTCCTGCCAGACCTCAAGTCGCGTCTCGGGGCTGCACTTCAGCTGGAAATTGGAACGCCGGACGACGAATTGGCGGGTGAACTGCTATTGTCGCTTGCACAGGAAAGGGCGCTTCCCCTCGGACCTGAGGCGGTAGACTATTTGATTCCGCGCATGAACCGTTCTTGGCAGGACATTGAAAAACTTGTTGAAATGATTGACCGCTTGAGCCTGGAAAGAAAATCCCCACCTACGCTGGGTATCTGGCGCTCCGCGTTGGGGGCGGTGCATGGTCCGGAAGAGCCACGCTTGCTTTGACAAGGTTTTAGTGAGAAACTGGTTTGGCGATGTTTGAACGACTGATCAGCTATCTGGACTCGGTTCGCGCTCGCGACCCGGCTCCACGCTCGCGGTGGGAAATCCTGCTCTATCCCGGCGTCTGGGCGCTTGGTTTGCACCGTGTGGCGCACTGGCTGTTCGAATCCGAAATGTTCTTCCTCGCCCGTTTCGTAAACCATTTCAGCCGTTGGATCACCGCGATCGACATTCATCCCGGCGCGACAATCGGCAAGAACTTCTTCATCGATCACGGCTTTACCGTGATCGGCGAAACGGCCGAGATCGGCGACAACGTGACCATCTATCAATGCGTAACATTGGGCGGCACCAATCCCACCAGCGGTGAAGGGGGCAAACGTCACCCCACATTGTGCGACAATGTCATCATCGGTTCGGGAGCGCAGGTAATAGGCCCTATCACTGTTGGAGAGCGTGCCCGTGTGGGGGCCAATGCCGTGGTGACGGACGACGTGCCGGAAGGTGCGACCATGGTCGGCCTCAAGGCCCGATCAACACTTGT
Organism: uncultured Altererythrobacter sp.; assembly: GCA_913055595.1. Classification (GTDB taxonomy): domain Bacteria; phylum Pseudomonadota; class Alphaproteobacteria; order Sphingomonadales; family Sphingomonadaceae; genus Alteraurantiacibacter. Next base: position 8,345 of record CAJXLD010000036.1, on the reverse strand, counting down.
TCCGGCCGAAACTTGGCTTCGCGAATTTATCCCCTATGGCACGCCATGCGATGAGCCTTGCGAGCCTGACAATTCGCGCGTCGAGGCCCTTGAGAAGGAACTTGCCGCGCTAAAGGCAGAATTGAATAGCTTTCGCCAGCAGCAATTGCCGCTGGAAGATCCCGCTGCGAAGCGCAAGAGCGGCACAGATAGCTGATGCGAGTTGGAAGTCCTGCCGTTGCTGGCGGTCCAAATATCGTAGCATTTCCCGGTCAGCGCCTTCCCGAACAAGTTGGTTTCGAACGGCAAGAACTGGCGCGTATTCTGGACCTCTATGGCCGCATGGTCGCTGCGGGTGAATGGCGCGACTATGCGATGGACTTCACCAAGGAATGCGCCATTTTTGCTGCCTTTCGTCGCACCGCAGATGTCCCGCAAATGCGGCTGGAAAAGCGCCCCGCGCTCCGCAATCGTCAAGGTATGTGGGCGCTTTTTGGCGAACACGGCCAAGTGCTCAAGCGCGGTCATGAACTCGCCAATGTCCTCGCGCCGATGGAACGAAGGCTGGTGAAGGCTGTTGAGGGCTGATCAGGCCTAACTGGCAGCGATGTTCCGCAGAGCAGGCAACAACTCGCTGTAATGATGAATCAGCGCGTCAGCGCCCAATTGCTCTGGCGGAACGTCGTGATAACCGAAGCTGAAGACGACAACCTTTTGCCCGGCATTGCGCGCAGCGAGCACGTCGAAGCTCGAATCGCCAACCATGGCGAACGACCCTCCGTCGCAACGGGCGATGGTCTCGTGGATCATGTCAGGTGCAGGCTTGGCGCGTTCGCGGCCGAGCGTGTCGCCGCCCATGATGCTGGCAAAGCGATCGGCCAACTCCAGTTCGTCTATAAGCTGACGTGCAAGACCTTCTGCCTTGTTGGTAACAACCGCCAGCTTGCAACCACGTTCAAGCAGCGCATCAAGCGTCTCCACGCAGCCCGGATAGGGTAGGGTATTGGCGGCAATGTTGGCGGTATAGTGCTCCAGCAATGCCATATGCAGTTCTTCGAAATGGTCTGGTTCCACCTGTCCGCCCGTGACATCCAGCGCACGCTGGAGCATGCGGCGGGCACCGCCACCGATCAATGAACGGGTGGTGTCCAGCGACACTGGTTCGCGACCGGCAAAGACCAGAGCGTGATTGACTGCAGGACACAGGTCCAGAGCGGAATCGACCAGCGTGCCGTCGAGATCGAAACCGATAATCTTGAAAGGAAATTCACTCATGGCCATGCCCAGTGAACGAGGCCGGTGGAAACCGCAATGATTTGGTGGCATGGCTGCTCACCATGATGGAAGCCGAACGTCCGATCGCCGCCGTTGTTCTTGCTGCCGGCAAGGGCACCAGGATGAAGAGCCAGCGGCACAAGGTGCTGCACGCCATAGGCGGCAAGCCGATGATCGAGCATTTGCTGGACGAGGTCGACCGCATCGGTGCTGAACGCACAGTTGTTGTCGTCGGCGAAGCGCGAGAACAGGTGGAAGAGCACCTGGGATCGCGCGTGTCCTATGCCTTCCAGGATCGCCAACTCGGAACTGGTCACGCGGTGATGCAAGCGAAGGGTGCGCTGGAAGGCTTCGAGGGCGATGTGCTGATCATGTATGGCGACGTACCTTTCGTGCGCGCCGACACCATGATGAGCATGCTAAAGCGCCTGCATGCCGAGGATGCGCCCGCTGCCGTTGTGCTGGGCTTCAAGCCGTGGGACCCGCTTCAATATGGCCGCGTGATTGCCGAAGATGGCCGTATCCTGAAAATGGTCGAATACAAGGACGCTACCGAGGAAGAGCGGCAATGCCCCTTGTGCAATTCGGGCCTGATGGCGGTACGCAGCGATATCCTCTTCAATCTGCTGGGCGAGGTGAAGAACGATAATGCGCAGGGCGAATTCTACCTGCCCGATATCGTCAATGTTGCGATTTCTGCCGATGTGCCGACTGCGGTGGTCGTGACACGCGATCCGGATGAAGTGGCCGGCATCAATTCGCGCGCCGAACTCGCCGATGCAGAACGCCGCTTTCAGCAGGCGCGCCGCGCACAGGCGATGGCCGGTGGTGCGACGCTGACCGCGCCGGAAACCGTCTTCTTCAGTCACGATACAGTCCTGGGGCAGGATGTACTCGTCGAACCCAATGTAGTCTTCGGCCCCGGTGTGAAAGTGGCAGACAATGTTCGCATCAGGGCCTTCTCTCACCTCGAAGGAGCAACACTGGCGGAGGGAGTAGAAATTGGCCCCTATGCCCGTCTGCGTCCCGGTGCAGTGCTGGAGGCCGGGTCTAAGGTCGGCAATTTCGTCGAAATCAAGAATGCCACGCTGGGAGAAGGCGCCAAGGCGAACCACCTCTCCTATTTGGGCGATGCCACGGTAGGCGCGAAGGCCAATATCGGGGCGGGGACGATCACCTGCAATTACGATGGCTATTTCAAGCACCAGACCGTAATCGGGCCGGGTGCTTTTATAGGCTCAAATTCTGCACTGATCGCACCTGTAAAGATCGGGGCGGATGCCATCGTGGCCGCGGGAAGTGCGGTCAGCCGCGATGTTTCCGATGGCGAGTTGCGCATGGTGCGTGCCGAGCAGTTGGTCAAACCCGGCTGGGCGGACCGATTTCACGATGCGATGAAAAAGAAGAAGAAGGAAGCCCCGAAAAAATGAGCACTGAAGTCAACGAAGAGGAGTTGTCAAAGCGGCGTGCGCTTTTGCTGCAAGCGTCGCGTGACATGGCATTTGAACAAATGTCGGTCGGCGCGCGCATGGTTCCCTTTGCAGCAGGCGTGAACCGTGAAGGGGAAATAAAGTTCTTTCGATTTGCGGAGGTCGATACGCAAGTCCCAATGGCTGAGGTCTATTCGGATACTCAGAACCGCATGGCGGGTGCGGCCAAGGAAGGTTCAGTCATAGCCTCCACGACCGTCGCAATCGTTGAAGACTCCGGGCTTGAAGACGGTTTTCAAACTGCCGTCGGCGTGCATGTGGAAGAGCCAGGCTTTAGCCGCATGGTCTTGGCGCCATATCGGATCGATCCCGGTGCAGGAGAAGATGCCAAGGGCAAGTTGGTGACCGGTGAGATGATCGCCTACAACGTCGCGCCCGTTGTCTTTGCCGGCTGAGAGAAGCTGGGACAAAATCTCCTTTCCAGCTGCCCTTTTTTGTTCAGCTTTCCTAAAAGGGCTGCAACTTAGGACGCTTAAGAAGCAAGGGATTTCTCCTTTATGTGCGGAATAATCGGGATCGTCGGCAAGGAGCCGGTGGCGAACCGCTTGATCGATGGGCTGCGACGCATGGAATATCGCGGTTATGATTCCGCGGGCATTTGCACGCTCGACAATGGCGCACTCATTCGACGTCGGGCGGAAGGAAAGCTGGCCAATCTGGTCGGTGAGGTTGAAGCGCACCCTGCGCCCGGTCATACCGGTATTGCCCATACGCGCTGGGCAACACATGGTGCGCCAACCACCCAGAACGCACACCCGCATGCTACCGGAGAGGTGGCAATCGTTCATAACGGAATTATCGAAAATTTCGCTTCTTTGCGAGCTGAGTTGCTCGAGCGCGGACGCGTCTTCGAGAGCGAGACGGATAGCGAGATTGTGGCACATCTCATATCCGAACAGGTGGAGGAAGGCAGGAGCCCGCAAGACGCTGTCGCCCAAGTATTGCCGCGTCTTCGCGGAGCCTTCGCCCTCGCTATAACCTTTCGTTCGCATCCAGAGATCCTGATTGGCGCACGGCTGGGTTCGCCACTTGTTGTCGGCATGGGTGAGGGCGAGACTTATCTTGGTTCCGATGCGCTAGCTCTTGCATCGCTGACGCAGCAGATCGCCTATCTCGAAGAAGGCGACTGGACAGTGATCACGAGGGACGGTGCGAAGATCTTTGATCGCGATAATAATCCCGTTGACAGGGAGGTCGTATTTTCGGGTGCAAGCGCGGTTGCGATCGAAAAGGGGCAATTCGATCACTTCATGCAAAAGGAGATATTCGAGCAACCCACCGTCGTGGCGCAGACGCTTAGAAGCTATCTGCGCCCGCTCGAGAGGAAGGTCGCGCTTCCACAGATCGATTTCGACATTACCGCGATCAACCGCATCACCATCGTCGCCTGCGGCACCAGCTATTATGCAGCCATGGTCGCGAAATACTGGTTCGAGAGCTTTGCTCGCGTTCCGGTTGATATCGATTTTGCATCCGAGTTTCGGTATCGCGAACCAATCCTGGAAGAGGGTGGGCTGGCGCTATTTATCTCGCAGAGCGGGGAAACCGCCGATACGCTGGCTGCGCTCAGGCATTGCAAGGCGGCGGGCCAGGTCATCGCTGTGGTCGTTAATGTCCCCACCAGCACCATGGCACGCGAGGCTGACTTGCTTCTGCCGACCCATGCAGGCCCCGAAATCGGTGTTGCATCGACGAAGGCCTTTACCTGTCAACTGGCGGTGCTGGCCGCACTGGCGGCACACTTTGCGGTGAAGAAGGGACGGATGTCGGCAGAGGAAGAGGCGGAGGTCGTCAATCACTTGCTGGAAGCGCCTGCCGCCCTCAATGCTGCGCTTGACCATGATGACGATATCAAGCGTATGGCTCCGCTGATCGCGCCGGCGCGTGACGTACTATATCTCGGACGCGGTGCGGATTTCCCTTTGGCCTTGGAAGGCGCGCTCAAGCTCAAGGAAATCAGCTATATCCATGCAGAAGGTTATGCGGCGGGTGAAATGAAGCATGGGCCGATCGCGCTGATCGACAAGGATGTGCCGGTGATCGTTCTGGCACCGTCTGGCCCACTTTTCGAAAAGACCGTATCGAACATGCAGGAAGTCGCTGCGCGTGGCGGTCGTATCGTACTAATTTCCGATGAAGAAGGTCTGGCTGAGGCCGGCAAGAACTGCATGGCCACGATCGCCATGCCCAAGGTCCACCCGCTGATCGCGCCGCTGGTCTATGCAGTACCGGTGCAGTTGCTGGCCTATCATGTAGCCTGTGCTAAAGGAACTGATGTGGATCAGCCCCGAAACCTGGCGAAATCGGTAACGGTTGAATAAGTGGTATCCTGCTTACTGTTAACCATCTCTATATTATAAGAAAATAACCATTCGCCGCGTACTTCGGCATTGTGACCGAGAATTACGCAGGTTTGCCTGGTTTGCCATTGCGCCTTAGCGCTATGCAAATCATTGGCTTTCGCTCGCCCGAAGAAGGCGACTGGGCATCCTTGCGCTCGCTGCAATATCGCGATCTGCACAGAGGAAGCCTGATCCGGACGGCTGCGCATGGTATCGCTGCCATTATCCTAGTTGGCATATTGCTCGGCAAGGTGCCGCCGCTCTTCCTCGGCGGCTGGATGCTGTCGGTCTTCGTCGCCATTTTCGCCGCGACAAAGATTGAGCGCGCTCTGGCCAATATCGATCAGCGCAGAATGACCAAGGCGGAATATCATCGTCAGGCTTGGACGATGACCGTCCTTGCCGCCATTTGGGGTGTCCCGATCTTGGCCTTTATGCCCTATGGTTCGTTGACTGATCACTTGTCGGTCTGGGCCGTGATGGTCATGTTGATTGCAGGCATGTCGGTCCTGCTCGCTCAAGTGCCGGTCGCGACAATAATCTTCACCAGTCTTTGCGGAATTTCTGCCAGCGCTTCCTTCGTCCTTGCGGGCCAATATGACTTTGCCGCACTGACGGTCATCTTTTGCGTCATGATGATTGTGGGCGTCCTGGAATCTTCGAAGGTCTTCCTGACCGCACGCATCGCGGAAATGGGTGTGGCGGAAAAGGAAGAGGTTGTTTCGCTCCTCTTGCGCGAATTCGAGGAGAACGAGGCGGACTGGCTGTGGCAGGTCGATCCGCAAAGATGTGTCAAAGCGGCTAGTCCGCGCTTTGCTTTCGCCTTGGGAAGCGAACCTTCCCAGGTAGAGGGCAAGCGGCTGATCGAGCTGATCGCCGGCCCTAACTGGCAATCCGGCAAGTCACCACCCAGCCTGCATGAACTGGCTGACCGGCTCAAGCGCCGCGAAAGTTTTGCCAATCTGGTTGTTGAGGTGGACCTGGGCGACGAACATCGTTGGTGGGAACTTTCTGGAACACCGATCTTTGATGAACGTGGAAACTTTGCCGGCTTCCGCGGTGTCGGATCCGACGTCACCGAACAGCGCGAATCTTCGGAAAAGATCGCCTATCTGGCGCGCTATGACACGCTCACAGGTCTGCCCAATCGCCTGATGCTGACCGAAGCATTGAACGAGGCATTACGTTATGCCGAACAATGGCGGACACGCTGCTCGCTGCTTATGATCGATCTCGACCGCTTCAAGGCTGTAAACGATTCTCTAGGTCATCATGTGGGCGACAAGTTATTGGCACAAGTGTCCAAGCGCTTGAATGCCGCCATGACCGATAACGAACAGGTCGGCCGCCTCGGTGGTGACGAATTTGCCGTTGTTATCCGTGATGCCGAACGTCCAGGCTATATTGGCGAGGTGGCGGAACGGATCATCCATTCTCTGTCTGCGCCGTACACGGTCGACGACCATACGCTCTATATCGGAGCTAGTGTAGGTTCGGCTGTCGGTCCGCGCGATGGCGTGAATGTTGAAACGCTCATGCGTAACGCTGACCTTGCTCTCTATCGAGCCAAGGATGAAGGCGGGGGAGAGCATTGCCGTTTCCAGCCTGCGCTTCACACCGACGCGCAAGAACGCCTCAGGCTCGAAGCTTCGCTACGAAAAGCGATCGAAAATGACGAGCTGGAGCTGCACTATCAGCCCGTGGTCAGCGCCATGACCGAGGGAGTGGTCAGCTTCGAAGCTTTGCTGCGTTGGAACAGCAAGGAACACGGAAATGTCAGCCCGGCAAAATTCATTCCTCTTGCGGAGGACACCCGCCTCATCGTTCCGATTGGCGACTGGGTGCTCCGCACTGCCTGTCGCGAGGCTACCATGTGGCCGGAAGAAATCCGCGTTGCAGTGAACGTTTCGGGCGAACAAATCATAGAACCGGATTTCACCAAGACGATTGTCCGCGCCCTGAGTGAGACAGGACTTCCTGCCAACCGGCTTGAGATCGAAGTGACCGAAAGTATCTTCCTTCGAGACGACCGTTTGGCACGGCAGGTGATGGAAGAGATTCTGGCGCTGGGATGTTCGATCGCTCTGGACGATTTTGGCACCGGCTATTCGTCTCTTGGTTATCTACGCACCATGCGCTTCTCCACCATCAAGGTGGACAGGAGTTTTGTGCAGGGCGCTGCGCAGCAGAGCCCGGAAAGCCTTGCCATCATCAACGCGGTGGTCGCTATGGCGCAAAGCCTCGAAATCTCCACGACGGCAGAAGGTGTGGAGGATGAGGTGCAGGCGCAGCTTGTTCGCGAACTGGGCTGCACAAAGATCCAGGGATACTATTTTGGCCGTCCCATGCCGGCGAGCGAAGCTCGCACCTTGGTGGTCCGCAGCCGCAATAGCGCCGTTGCCTGATCAGGCGACCGACAGGCTTTCAAAAACACTTTCGAACAGAGCACGGCCATCGCTGCCACCGTGGTCGTTTTCGATTGCGCGTTCAGGATGGGGCATCATTCCCAGCACATTGCCGCCGGCATTGAGGATGCCCGCAATGTCGCGCTGTGAGCCATTCACAGCTTCTCCATATCGAAAGGCCACACGACCATCGCCTTCGAGGCGATCAAGCGTTTCTTCGTCAGCGAAGTAATTGCCATCGTGATGGGCCACAGGGATATGGATTGTAGAGCCAGCCTCGTAACGGCTGGTGAAAAGCGATTGGCTGTTTTCGACCACCAGCGGCACGGTACGGCAGATGAAGGTCTGGCCCGCATTGCGCATCAACGCACCGGGCAGGAGGCCGCTTTCGGTCAGAACCTGGAAACCGTTGCAAACGCCCAGCACGGGCACACCTTTGCCAGCTGCCTCTACAATACTGCGCATGACGGGGCTGTTTGCCGCCATGGCGCCGGAACGCAGGTAGTCGCCATAGGAGAAACCACCGGGCAGGGCGATGAAATCGAGCCCATCGGGCAGGGAAGCTTCGCCATGCCAGACGCGGATGGGAGCCTTGCCCGATATCTTCTCAACAGCCACCGCCATGTCGCGGTCGCAATTGGAACCGGGAAAGGTGATGACCGCAGCCTTCATCATGCTGTCTCCAGCTTCTCTATCCGGTAATTCTCGATGACCATGTTGGCGAGTAGCTTGCGGCACATTTCGTCCAGCGCCTCATCCGACGTGCTGTCTGCCACATCGAGTTCGATCAAGCGCCCAACCCGGACATCTTGCACGCCGCTAAAGCCGAGGCCTTCGAGGGCATGGTGAACGGC
>CAJXLD010000035.1 GCA_913055595.1 uncultured Altererythrobacter sp. | reverse complement strand
TTCGACGGCTTGCCGCTGGCCGAGGCCGAATCCATGCGGGCGCAAGTGCTGGACAGTATCGCGGCGGTCGATTTTGCCAATCTGCCCCGCTGATCAGCGCGGCAGCGGCGCGCGGACATCTTCCCATTCGGGATGCTTGCCAAAGGCGCGAACCACATAGGGGCATTGTGGTGCGATCCTGAAGCCCTCTTCCCGTGCATCGGCAACAATCGCTTCAACAAGACGCAAGGCGATGCCTTGCCCACGTGCTTTGGGCGGAGTGAAAGTGTGCTCGACGACCCGGATATCGCCGTCCGCGCCGCCTGCTTTCCAGCTAAGGATGGCCGGGCGGTGCGCGCTTTCGATGGCCATCGTATAGGCGCCGCCGCCCTCATGCTCCTCGCGGATGATCGGGGCTGGATTGTCCATGGTGCAATTTCTCCTTCTTGCCAGAGCGGTGCGGCGGGGCCATTGCTTGGCCATGCAGTTCCTGTCCGACAATTCCGCGCGTGTCCATCCCAAGGTCTGGGCGGCGATGCAGGCTGCCGATGCGCCTGACACACCCTATGACGGCGATGCGCTGAGTATGCGGCTGGATGAGGAAATGTCCGCCCTCTTTGGCCGGGATTGTCACGTGCTCTGGACGGCGACAGGGACAGTGGCCAATTGCCTGGCGCTCGCCACCATGGTGGAGCCGCATGGCGGCGTAATTTGCCACAGGGAATCGCATATCGAGATGGATGAATGCGGCGCGCCGGGGTTCTACCTGCACGGGGCCAAGCTGTTGCTCGCCGATGGCAAGGGGGCGAAGCTGGATACGCAGTCGATCGGCGAGGTTCTGGGCGGCATTACCCGTGGCATACATCAGGTGCACGCGCATGCGATCTCGATAACCCAGGTTACCGAATACGGCCTTGCCTATACACCTGCCGAACTGAAGGCGATCGGCAGTTTGGCAAGCAGGCAAGGTTTGGGCCTGCATATGGATGGAGCGCGTTTTGCCAATGCCGTGGCGCACCTCGATTGTTCCCCAGCCGAGGTCGCGGGACCTGCCGATGCACTGAGTTTCGGCTTCACCAAGAACGGGGCGATGAACGCCGATGCGATCGTCTTCTTCGACGCGGGAAAAGCTGACCTGGCGCGCTGGAGGCGCAAGCGGGCGGGGCACTTGCAGAGCAAGGGTCGCTTCCTGGCCGCGCAAATCTTGGCCATGCTGGAAGGCGATTTGTGGCTTGCCAATGCGTGCGCTGCAAATGCTGCTGCAGCTCGGATTGCTGAGGGGGCGAAGGGCCGATTGGTCCATCCCGTTGAAGCGAACGAAGTGTTTTGTCACTGCAGCGCTACCGAGCGCGAGGCTCTGCGTGCACAGGGCTTTGCTTTCTACGACTGGGGGCCGGATTCCGCGCGTTTCGTGACTTCATGGGACACGCAGCCGGACAAAGCCGAAGCACTTGGCAAGGCCATTGCCGGCTTATGACTGGCTCGCCCGGAACGAGCATGCTGCGCCTTGGCGTAATTATTCCATTCATGCTGACAGGAACGATCTGGGGCTCGACCTGGTTCGTGATCACCGGCCAGATCGATGGCGTACCGGCGGCATGGTCGGTCTTCTATCGTTTCCTGCTGGCAACGCCCGGCATGTTCCTGCTCGCGCTGGCGATGGGCCATTCGCTAAGGCTGGAGGCGAAGGGTCATGTGCTGGCCTTGCTGGTTGGCGTGGCGCAATTCTGCGGCAATTTCATGTTCGTCTATCACTCGGAATTGCACCTCACCTCGGGCATCGTTGCGGTGATGTTCGCCCTGCTGATGGTGCCCAATGCGATCTTCGCGCGCATATTCATAGGCGAGCGGATTGAGACAGGGTTCATGGTCGGCAGCGCAGTGGCCATTGCCGGTGTGGCGCTGCTGCTCGTGCATGAAACGCGTAGCTCCACTTTAGGCGGCGATGTTGGACTGGGTATCTGGCTGACCGTGGGCGGCATATTGAGCGCATCGCTCGCCAATGTGGTGCAGGCCAATGAGGTTGGCCGCAAGATCGCCATGGTCAGCTTGCTTGCATGGGCGATGTTCTATGGCCTGGTGGCAGACCTGCTGTTTGCGCTTGTCACCGTGGGGCCATCGCCCTTGCCGCAAGGCTGGGCATTCTGGGGCGGCACGGCCTATCTCGCGCTGATTGGTTCGATCGTCACCTTCCCGCTGCATTATAACCTGGTGCGGGAGATCGGGGCAGGTCGAACGGCCTATAACGCTATCGTTACCGTTACCGTCGCCATGCTGCTTTCCACCCTGTTCGAGGGTTATGTATGGACCGGGCTGGCGGGGGCCGGGATGGCGCTGGCCCTTGCAGGCATGGTGCTGGCGCTGCGTTCCAGGCGCATAAAGAGCATCAAGGTAGGACAGGCGACTACGCTGCGCCACGATCTGGATTAAACCAGAGCAGCCAGCCCTTCGCGATAGCTGGGATAGGCTGGCTTCCAGCCGAGCACGCGCTTGGCCTTGCCATTCGCCACGCGGCGGTTCTCTGCATAAAAGCCGCGTGCCATGGGGCTAAGCCCGGCCTCCTCCAGCTTTTGCAAAGGCGGCGGTTCCTGGCCGAGCAGGCGGCAGGCCTCCTCGATCACGAGGTTTTGCGAACAGGGCAAGTCATCGGCAAGATTATAGGCGCCTGCAGGATGGTGCATTGCTTCGACCACGGCACTCGCAATATCCTCGACATGCACCCGGCTGAAGACTTGTCCGGGCAAGTCGATCCGGTGCGCCTTGCCATTCTTGATGCGGTCCAAGGCGCTGCGGCCAGGCCCATAAATACCCGGCAGGCGGAAGACATGGGCGTGCAGTTCCAGCCAGGCAGTGTCAGCGCGCGTCCTCGCGCCGCGGCGACCAACCCCCACAGGAGAACTTTCATCGACCCAGGCCCCTCCTGTGTCGCCATAGACCCCCGTCGAGGACAGATAGCCGAGCCAGCGTCCGGCCAGCGCATCGCCATAGGTCTCCAGCACCGGATCCTCGCCACTTTCGCGATCGGGCGGCACACTGGAAAGCACGTGGCTGGCATGGCTTAGCGATTCGAGCAAGGCCTCGCGGTCGCCGAAGCTCAGATTGCCTTCGCTGCCCGTGGCATCGACCTGCCAGCCATCCGCCTCAAGGCGCGCGGCGATACGTTTCGCGGTGTATCCGAGGCCGAAGATCAGGAAATGCTTCATCGCGGCGATCTCCCTTGGATGCTGCCTGCAATGATCCTAAGTTGGGTGCATGGATATCGCAACAGCCCCCGTCTCTTCGCCCGACACGGCAGACGCCGCGCCGAACCCGCATGAACCGCTCGTCATCAGGCGCAAGGACTACCGCCCGTTCGGTTGGCTGGTTCCCGAAATCGCCCTCGACTTCGATCTCGGGCTTGAAAAGACCACTGCGCGCGCATCGCTCACCGTGCAGCGCAACGCCAAGGCCGATCATACCGACACGATCCGCCTCAATGGCGATGGCATCGCACCGCTGGAAGTGAAGGTCGATGGAGAAGCCATCAACAGCTGGTCCATGGATGGCGATGATCTGATGGTCCCGCTCCTCGGTGACAGCCACCTGATCGAAATCACGACCGAAATCGATCCATCGGCCAATACACAGCTCATGGGGCTCTATGCATCGAACGGCATGCTCTGCACGCAATGCGAGGCGGAAGGCTTTCGGCGCATCACCTTCTTCCCCGATCGACCCGATGTGCTTTCCATCTATCGTGTGAAGATGACCGGCTCCAAGGAGCAATTCCCCGTCCTGCTCGCCAACGGCAATCTCGAAGCAAGCGGCGATAATGAGGACGGCACGCATTGGGCCGAATGGCAGGATCCCTGGCCCAAGCCGTCCTATCTCTTCGCCATGGTGGCGGGGGATCTCGTCGCCAATACGGATACCTTCACCACCATGAGCGGACGCGAAGTCACGCTCAATATCTATGTCAGAGAAGGCGACCTCGAGCGCACCGGACATGCGATGGAATCGCTGAAGAAATCGATGCGTTGGGACGAGGAGGTGTTCGGCCGCGAATATGATCTCGACCTGTTCAACATCGTGGCCGTAAGCGATTTCAACATGGGCGCGATGGAGAACAAGGGTCTCAACATCTTCAACACCAAATATGTGCTGGCCGATCCCGACACTGCGACCGATGGCGATTTCGACGCGGTCGAAGGCGTGATCGCGCATGAATATTTCCACAATTGGTCGGGCAATCGCGTGACCTGTCGTGACTGGTTCCAACTGAGCCTGAAGGAAGGGTTCACCGTTTTGCGCGACCAGCTCTTCAGTGCCGATATGGGCAGCGAGCCGGTGAAAAGGATCGAGGATGTGCGGATATTGCGCGGCGTGCAATTCCCCGAGGATTCGGGCCCGCTCGCCCATCCGATCCGGCCCGATAGCTACCGCGAGATTTCCAATTTCTACACCGCCACCGTCTACAACAAGGGCGCCGAAGTCATCCGCATGATGCGGACCATGGCGGGCGAGAAAGCCTTCCGTAAAGGATGCGATCTCTATTTCGACCGACACGATGGCGAGGCGGCGACCTGCGAGGATTTTGTCCGCGCGATCGAAGAAGGCGCCGGGCTCGACCTGTCGCAGTTCCGCTTGTGGTATTCCCAAGCGGGCACGCCGCGTCTTGCTCTCCGCATGGAGCACGATGGCGAGGTGGTGACGCTCCACCTTTCGCAAAAGGTGCCGGAGACTCCGGGGCAATCCGACAAACGGCCCATGCCTGTGCCGCTCAAGATCGCGCTGTTCGATCGCGCCAGCGGATCGCACAAGGGCGAGGAGCTTGTCGTGCTCGACAAGGCCAACGCCAGCTTCGTCTTCACCGGTTTTCCCGAGCCGCCGGTACTTTCCGTCAATCGCGGCTTCTCCGCGCCGGTCACCATCGAGCGCGACATCCCCAGCGAGGACCTCGTCTTCCTTGCAGCGCATGATGACGATCCCTTCGCCCGTTACGAGGCGATGCAGGAACTGATCGTCAGTCACCTGAAGAACGCGGTGGACGGCAAGCTGGACGATGCTGCGCGCGAAGCAGGGCGCAAGGCCATTGCCGGTGCGCTGGCGGCGGTGCTGGCAGACGATTCGCTCGATGACCTGATGCGTGGCGAATTGCTGGTCCTGCCCAGCCAGACCTACCTTGCCGAACAGATGCTCGTTGCCGATCCGGGCCGCATCCATGAAGAGCGGCAGGCACTTCGCGGCTGGCTGGCCAAGGCGCTGGAGGCGGAGTTCGTTGCCCTGCATAATCGGGCGAACGCCGTGCCTTACAGCCTCGACGCCACAGCGCGTGGCGCGCGCAAGGTGAAGACGCAGGCGCTCGCCTATCTGGCGGAGGGCAATCCTGACCGCGCGGCCAGCATGGCGGCGGCGCAATATGATGCTGCCGACAATATGACCGACCGTCAGGGGGCGTTGGTGGTGCTGGCGGGGTTGGATGTGCCCGAAAGCAAGGCCAAGCTGCTGGACTACTATAATCGCTATCGTGACAATGCGCTGGTATTGGACAAGTGGTTCGCGATCCAGGCAAGTTCGCTCCATCCGCAGGCTTTGGAACATGTGAAAGCGCTGGCGGAACATCCCGAGTTCACGCTCAAGAACCCCAATCGCGTGCGCTCGCTCTATATGGCCTTTGCTGCCAGCCCGCAGAGCTTTCACGCTGCCGATGGGGAAGGTTATCGCATGATTGCCGACCTCATCCTCGAACTCGATCCGCTCAATCCGCAGACGGCGGCCCGCTTTGTCGCGCCGCTCGGTCGCTGGAGGCGGATCGAACCCGGCCGTGCGGCATTGATGCGCGCAGAGCTGGAGCGGATTGCAGCGGCGGACAATCTTTCGCGCGATACGCATGAGCAGGTCACGCGCAGTCTTGGCTGAAGCATCTCGTCATTCGGTGGAAGTGATTCGCGCCGCAACGCTTGACGGAGTGGCGCATGGCTTTCTCGGCCGAAGGGGCGGGGTCAGCACAGGCGCAGTGGCCGGGCTACAGGTCGGCCTCAATGCGGGCGATGATGATAGGAATGTGCAGGAGAATCGCCGCCGCGCGCTTGAGGCGACTTGTCCGGGTGCGCGGCTCGTTACCATAAAGCAGGTGCATTCGCCTTTGGCGGTGATCGCCGATGCGTCTTGGGAGGAAAACGCAAAGCCCGAAGCCGATGCTATTGTCACGGCGACACTAGGACTCGCGCTCGCAATCGTCACTGCCGATTGCGCTCCCGTCCTCTTCGCCGATCGTGCGGCTGGCGTCATCGGTGCAGCACATGCCGGATGGCGCGGCGCGCATGGCGGTGTGCTCGAAGCAACGGTCGCAAAGATGGAGGAGCTTGGCGCTACAAAATCGCGAATCGCTGCCGCCATCGGCCCCTGCATCGCGCAGGCGAGCTATGAGGTGGGGCAGGATTTTCGCGAACAATTCGCTTCTGTGGACGCGCCATTTTTCGCGCCGGGCAAGCCCGGCAAGTGGCAGTTCGACCTTGAAGCCTATGTCGCACATCGCCTCACCGCCCTTGGCCTGGGAAAGATAGAGAAAACGGGGCTGGACACCTATTCTGCCCCCGAACGCTTCTATTCGCACCGCCGATCGGTCCATGCGGGCGAGCCCACCTATGGTCGGCAGTTTTCCCTGATAGCGCTCTAGATTCCCCCTACATTCGGTGGGCAAATGCCAATGATGTCACCTTCATGCCAAAAGGCGGGTTGGCATGGGCGATTTGCTCGTCTATCAGCCGCGCCAAGCCGCCGCCCCCGGGGCATTGTTTCGGCGAGCGGCAGGTCGTTATTCTTTTCGGATGATCGCGGGTTTCGGTCCGTGAAATAGTCCGGCAGGCAAGGCAAGGTAATGGCAACCACCACTGATACCGCCGACACGGTTGTGGCTGAAGACGGCGTTCGCCGTCGCGACTTCATTGAGATTGCAGCTGTGGCAACAGCCGGTGTGGGCGGAATATTCACGCTCATCCCGCTGATCAGCCAGATGTCGATGTCCAAGGACGTTCTGGCCGATAGTACGACAGAGCTGGATATTTCCGCGCTCGAACCTGGCCAGTCGATCAAGGCGATCTTCCGCAAGCAGCCGGTTTTCGTGCGCAATCTGACCCAGGCCGAGATCGACGCGGCCAATGCGGTCGATGTCGACGATCTGCGCGATGCCGAAAGCCTGGCGGATCGTACGTTGGAAGGCCATGAGAACATACTGGTTGTCATGGGCGTCTGTACCCACCTTGGTTGTGTGCCGCTGGGCGCTGCCCAAGGCGAAATCAAAGGCGAATTCGGCGGATATTTCTGCCCCTGTCACGGCTCGCACTATGATACCGCAGCCCGTATCCGCAAGGGTCCCGCGCCGACGAACCTCGAAGTTCCGGAATATACCTTCACCTCCGACACCACCATCGTGATCGGCTGAGGCGAGAGGCACACGACATGAGTTTTCCCTGGGCCAAGCAATACGAACCCACCAACCCGCTGATGAAGTATCTTGACGAGAAGCTGCCGCTTCCGCGTCTTGTCTACAACGCCGTGGGCGCGGGCTATCCGGTGCCGCGCAACCTTTCCTACATGTGGAATTTCGGCGTGCTCGCAGGTTTCTGCCTGGTGCTG
The DNA here is from genome assembly GCA_913055595.1 of uncultured Altererythrobacter sp. GTDB lineage: Bacteria > Pseudomonadota > Alphaproteobacteria > Sphingomonadales > Sphingomonadaceae > Alteraurantiacibacter. The sequence goes on along the minus strand of CAJXLD010000035.1, from coordinate 6,134 downwards.
CAGATCGTCACCGGCGTTGTCCTGGCGATGCATTATGCCGCCAATGATGCGGTTGCCTTCGATTCCGTCGAGCACATCATGCGCGATGTGAACTGGGGCTGGTTGATGCGTTATGCGCATGCCAATGGCGCCAGCTTCTTCTTTATCGTGATTTACCTGCACATCTTCCGCGGCTTCTATTACAGCTCCTACAAGGCGCCGCGCGAGATGATCTGGCTGATCGGCGTGGTCATTTTCCTGCTGACCATGGCCACTGCCTTTATGGGTTATGTGCTTCCCTGGGGGCAGATGAGCTTCTGGGGCGCCAAGGTGATCACCGGTCTGTTCGGCGCTATCCCGCTGGTTGGCGAATCGATCCAGGTGTGGTTGCTGGGCGGTTATGCGCCCGACAATGCCGCGCTCAATCGCTTCTTCTCCTTGCACTTCCTGCTGCCCTTCGTGATCGCGGGTGTCGTGATCCTGCACATCTGGGCGCTGCATATCCCGGGTTCCTCGAACCCGACGGGCGTGGAAGTGAAGAGCGAGAGCGACACGCTGCCCTTCCACCCTTATTATACGGCCAAGGACGGCTTGGGGCTGGCCGTGTTCCTGATCTTCTATGCGGCGTTCGTGTTCTTCATGCCGAATGCGCTGGGCCATCCGGATAACTATATCCCGGCCAATCCGCTTTCGACGCCGGCGCTGATCGTGCCCGAGTGGTATTTCTACCCCTTCTATGCGATCCTGCGCGCCTTCACCTTCGACTTCATACTGCCCGCCCAGCTGTGGGGCGTGCTCGCCATGTTCGCATCGATCCTGGTGTGGTTCTTCCTGCCTTGGCTGGACAAGTCACCGGTGCGCAGCGGCCGCTATCGCCCTCTGTTCCGCAAGTTCTTCTGGGTGCTGATGGTTGATATGGCCGTGCTGTTCTATTGCGGCGGCGCGCACGCGGAAGAGCCGTATATCATGATCAGCCAGATCGCGACCGCATATTACTTCCTGCACTTCCTCGTTATCCTTCCGATCATCTCTTCGATCGAGAAGCCCGAGCCGCTGCCCTTCTCGATTACCGAGGCGGTGCTGGGTTCGGATGAGAAAGCGGCGCAGGGCGACAGCGCCGGAACGGCCGCTTGAGCGCGCGGGTTTAGGGGAAAGATACGATGATCCGCCTTGTTGGAATTCTGGTTGGCCTTGGTTTCACCTTCGTGGTGCTGCTGGCCTTTGGCAGCGGCGCACTGACGGTGATGGGCCAGGGTTACTTTGTCGAAGAAACCGCCGAGCACGCCTTCCATGAAGAAGCGCATATGCCCGCCGAGGGCTACAGCTTCGATGGCCTGATGCCTTCGTGGGACCTGGCGCAGCTGCAGCGCGGCTATCAGGTCTACAAGGAAGTGTGCAGCGCCTGCCACGGCCTCAACCAGATCGCATTCCGCAATCTGGATGAGCTTGGCTATACCGAGGCCGAGGTAAAGGCCGAAGCTGCCAATTGGGTTGTACCCGGCATCAATCAGGACACGGGCGAAGCCACGACGCGCCCCGGCTTGCCGACCGATTATTTCCCTGATCCCTATGCCAATGACATTATGGCTGCAGCGGCCAACAACAATGCCATTCCGCCTGATCTCTCGCTGATGACCAAGGCTCGCCACAATGGCACTGCCTATGTCTACAGCCTTTTGACCGGCTATCAGGAACCCTCGGCCGAGCTGGCCGAACGTTTCCCGGATTCGGTTCCCGGTCCCGGCCTCTATCACAATCCCTATTTTGCCAACCTCAACCTGGCGATGGCTCCGCCGCTGACGACGGACGGCCAGGTGACATATGCCGATGGCACCGAAGCGACCGTCGACCAGATGGCGACCGACGTCGCCGCCTTCCTGACCTGGACGGCCGAACCTTCGCTGGTTGATCGTGTGCGTTTGGGCTGGATTGTCATGGGCTTCCTGATCTTCGCCACCATCCTCGCGTGGCTGGCCAAGAAGCAGGTCTGGGCGAAAGCCAAGCGCAAGGACTGACATGGTTTCAGGGCCTGATGGCAATGCTGGTCCGTTGACGACCGGCGCGCTCAAGGCCCTGATCCGCACCATTCCCGATTTCCCCGCCAAAGGAATCCAGTTCCGCGATATCACTACGCTTATCGCCGATGGACCCGGCCTCGCCGCCTCGATCGATCATATGGCCGAGCGCGCCCCTGCGGGGATTGCGGCCGTCGCCGGTATCGAGGCGCGCGGCTTTATTTTCGGCACGGCACTGGCCATCAAGCTGGACGTGGGCTTTATCCCTGTACGCAAGGCCGGCAAGCTGCCGGTCGAGACCATCGGCGCGGACTATGCACTCGAATATGGCGAGGCGCGGATCGAGATCGACCCGACGCTGGTGAGCGATGGCGAGAGGGTTTTGCTTGTGGATGACCTGATTGCTACCGGCGGCACGGCGCTCGCGGCCGCGCAACTGCTGCGCCGTGCAGGAGCGACATGCGACCAAGCGCTCTTTGTGATAGACCTTCCCGACCTTGGCGGTGCGGCGCGCTTGCGCGATAATGGCATATCGGCGCAGGCATTGATGGAATTCCAGGGCGACTGATGCTTTCCTAGGCGTTACGTACTGGAGGCGCATGCTGACAGCAGTCGACGCCATCGATCACCGTTGGGAGTTTCATGGAGCAACAGGCATTCGTCATAGCCTTGGTCGGCATCCTCGGGATCGGCGCCCAGTGGATTGCCTGGCGCACGGGGTGGCCTGCTCTGGTCCTGATGCTGGCCGCCGGATTTGCGGCTGGCCCGGTTTTCGGGCTGCTCAATCCGCAAGCCGCCTTTGGCGACATGCTGATCCCGATGGTCTCGATCGGTGTTGCCGTGATCCTGTTCGAGGGAGGGCTAAGCCTCGATTTTCGCGAATTGCGCAAGATCGGCGGCGGGGTCTGGCGGCTGGTGATCCTTGGGGCACCGCTAGCGTGGTTTTTCGGGTCTCTGGCGGGATACTATGTCGCCGGGCTCGTCTGGCCCGTCGCCATTCTATTTGCCGGCATCCTCGTCGTCACAGGTCCAACTGTGGTCCTGCCCCTGCTCCGCCAATCGAACATCCAGCAGCGACCAGCCGCGCTGTTGAAATGGGAAGCGATCGTCAATGATCCCCTGGGGGCCCTTTGCGCGGTCATTGCATATGAGTATTTCCGCTATGCAGGCGAAGGGGCAACCATGGTGGAAGTGGTCCCTCCGCTTATCTTCGCCGCCATTATCGCCGGGTTGATCGGCTATGCGGCGGCCTGGCTTGTCGCCTGGGCATTCCCCCGCGGATTGGTCCCCGAATACCTCAAGTCCCCGGTTCTTCTGGTGATGGTGGTAGGCACGTTTGTGCTCTGCAATGCCATTGAGCATGAAGCCGGTCTTGTCGCCGTGACCGTCATGGGCATCGCACTGGCCAACATGGATATGGCGAGCATGAGGAGCATCCATCCATTCAAGCAGAACATCGCCGTCCTGCTTGTTTCGGGCATCTTCATCCTCCTCACTGCCAGCCTAGATTTTGAGGAGTTGCGCCAGTTCGAATGGCAGTTCGGCCTGTTCCTGCTCGCGCTGCTGTTCCTGGTGCGGCCGGCTACGATCCTGCTGAGCCTGCTGTTCAGCGACGTCCCGTGGAACGAAAGGCTTTTTCTCGCCTGGATCGCTCCGCGCGGCATCGTGCTGGTGGCGATTAGCGGCCTGTTCGCCCTGCGCATGACCGAACTGGGCTATGCCGATGGCACGATCCTGATCGGGCTAAGCTTTGCCGTGGTGGTTGCCACCATCGTTTCGCATGGCTTTTCGGTAAACCTCGTTGCAAAATGGCTGAAGGTGAAGGGCGAGAGCCGCCCCGGCCTGCTTATCGTAGGGGCCACGCCGTGGACAACTGCGCTGGCGCAGCAAATGCATGAGCTCAAGACGCCGGTCATGCTGGTCGATGCCAACTGGCACAGGCTGAAACCGGCACGCGCAGCAGGCATCCCTACATTTCACGGGGAAATCCTGAACGAGGCGACCGAGCACAAGCTCGATCTGTCGCCCTTCCAGGTGCTCATCGCGGCAACGGATAACGAGGCCTATAACACCCTGGTCTGCTCCGAATTCGCGCCCGAGATCGGCACCGATTCAGTCTACCAACTGGGCGAAGGGGCGGATGATGACAATCCCAGAAAACTGCCAGCCAGCCTGCGCGGACGCGCCCTGTTCTCGTCGGGCTTTGGAGTCACCGACGTCCATGAACGGCAATTGGAGGGCTGGATATTCCGTAAGACCAAGCTCTCCGAGCAATTCGACCTCGAAGACGCAAAGCAGACCCTCCCCGAAGCGGCCAGCATGCTGCTACTCTTGCATCCGGACGGCAAGATGCGATTCTTTACGCATGCCTCGGCACCCGAGCCGAAAGCCGGAGACACGATCATCAGCTTCTCCCCGCCCGGGAAGAAGCAGCAGCAGGAGAATGCTGCCCCCGTATCCGAAGGGGACAAGACGCAGAATAGTCCGGCATGAGACGAGAGGAGTTTGTGATGACCAGGACAATCCAGGCACTGCCCCTCGCCGCTATAGCCTTGCTGACCCTTTCGGCTTGCGAATTGCGCCGAGACGAGTCGGAATCCGCGCCCGCGGCAGAGGAGAACGCGTCGGCAGAAGAGGGACAGGACGAAACGCCAGGCTCCGAGCCAAGCCAAGCGCCCGAGGAAAGCGAAGAGCCTGTTGTCTCGATCATTCGCGAGGATGCCCGCGCTACTCCTCCCGAAGAGCCGGTTGAAACTGTCAGACCGCTCGAAGCGAGCGTGCCTTTTGCCGACGGCGGGATCGACCTTGATGCTGACGCACAAGAGGTCTTGCGCAATGTGCTCGACAGCGCGGCCCTGCGCGAAGGCTGGCCCGTGATCTTGCGAGGTCACACCGATTCCTCCGGCAATGACAGCGCCAACATGCGTGCATCGCGCGCGCGGGCGGAAGCAGTGGCAGCCTGGCTTGTCGAGCGCGGTGTCGATGATGAGAGGATCGAAGTCATCGCTTTCGGGGAGCAGAATCCGGTCGCGCCCAACGCAAAGCCGGACGGCACTCCGGATGAGGAAGGGCGCGCACGCAACCGCCGTGTCGATATTGAGATTGCCCCGGCTGAAGAGGATGCGGCTGAGTCGGACGATTCGAGCGATGAGGACGCTTGACTAATCACCCCTGCCGGTGGCAAGCGGCCCCTCCGGAGCAGGCGGGTATAGCTTAGTGGTAAAGCCCTAGCCTTCCAAGCTAGTTATGCGGGTTCGATTCCCGCTACCCGCTCCATTCTCCCCTTACGGTTTAAAGCGCGCGCCCCGGATATGGGTGAAGCAGTCGCGCGCCGGGTCCACTTCGTACATGGCGATGGTTTCCACATCTCGCTTGTCGCCCGCCATGGTCGGCCAGATTTCGAAATCGGGCCAATCCTTGAAGGTCTCGAATGTGGTGCGGCAATGCATGGCGATCCGCGTGGGGGTGACGATCACGTCCAGCGGCGTGACCACTTCGACGATATGCGCCTTCACCTCGCGATAGAAGGCGAGGATGTTTTCGCGCCCGACTATGCGCTTGCTGCCGCCCAGCTCGAAGATCACATCGTCGGCATAGAAGCGACCGAAGCCGTCGAAGTCATTGGCGTTGAAGGCGGCGACATAGGATCGGAAATCGTCTTCGGTCATGCTGCTATCCCTTCAACATGCATATTGTCGATCAGCCGCGTTGTGCCGATCCGCGCGGCCACGAGCAAGCGGGCGTCGCGCGTCGGTGTGCTGTCCAGCAGGGCGAGACTTTCGGAGTCGGTCAGGCTGGCATAGTCGATGGAGGCAAATCCGGCCTGCAACAGTGCTGCCTCAAGGTCGGCAAGTGTCGGAGCGACCTTTCCGCCAGCCTCGATTCCCGCGATTGCCTTTCTCATGGCAACGTTGAGCTGTGCAGCTGCGGCGCGCTCCTCCGGCGAGAGATAGGCATTGCGGCTGCTCATCGCCAAGCCATCCGCTTCGCGAACCGTCGGCACGCCGATGATGTTCCCGACATGCGGCTGCGTCAGGTCGAGGTCGCGCGCCATGCGGCGGATCACGGCGAGTTGCTGCCAGTCCTTCTCCCCAAACCAGGCGACATCGGGGCGCATCTGGGTGAAAAATTTGCACACCA
>CAJXLD010000034.1 GCA_913055595.1 uncultured Altererythrobacter sp. | reverse complement strand
AAAGCTTTGACCGCCGCGATGGTGTTCGCGCAGCAGCGCCTCGCGCATCACCATATCGTCCCACTCCATCACATAGGTGCGCACCGCCAGGCGGTCGACCGGCGGGGTCTGTATGGTGGAGAGTTCTCGCAGCCCGGTCATCGCCATCTGCAGCGTGCGCGGGATGGGCGTGGCGGTGAGCGTCAGCACATGCACGTCGGTGCGCAATTGCTTCAGCTTCTCCTTGTGGTTGACGCCAAAGCGCTGCTCCTCGTCTACGATCACAAGGCCGAGATTCTTGAACTTGGTGCTCTTGGACAGGATGGCATGTGTGCCGATCACGATATCCACCTGGCCGCTTTCGAGCCCTTCGCGCGTTGCTTTCATTTCGGCGGCGGGGACGAGGCGCGAGAGTCGCCCGATCCTGAGCGGGAAGCCGGCAAAACGCTCGCAAAATCCCTGGTAATGCTGGCGGGCAAGTAGGGTGGTGGGAGCAACAACGGCCACCTGTTGCCCGGCCATCGCGGCGATGAAGGCGGCTCGCAGCGCGACCTCGGTCTTGCCGAACCCGACATCGCCGCAGACTAGGCGATCCATCGGTCTGCCTTTGGCAAGGTCCTTCAGCACGTCATCGATGGCCGCATCCTGGTCGTCGGTCTCTTCCCAAGGGAAGCGGTCGACGAACTGGTTATAGCTGCTTTCCTCCACTTCGAAGACCGGGGCCCTCTTGAGCGCACGCGCGGCGGCGACCTGCATCAATTCGCCTGCGATCTCGCGGATACGTTCCTTGAGGCGCGAGCGACGTTTTTGCCATGCCTCGCCGCCGAGCCGGTCGAGCATGGCACCCTCTTCGGAAGAGCCATAGCGGGTGAGGACGTCGATATTCTCAACGGGGATGTAGAGCTTGTCGCCGCCCTTGTATTCCAGCATGACGCAATCGTGCTGGCTCTTGCCGACGGGGACCGGCTCCAGCCCAAGATATTTGCCAATGCCGTGTTCGACATGGACCACCAGGTCGCCACGCCGCAGCGCCTGCAATTCTGCGAGAAAGGCGTCGGCGTCCTTCTTCTTCTTGCGGCGGCGGACGAGGCGATCGCCAAGCAGGTCCTGTTCGGTGACGAGTTCCAGCTCGTCATTGGCAAAGCCGGTATCGAGCGGGAGCACGAGGGCAACGGGCTTTCCTTTGGCCGCCTTGCCCAGCGCGTCCTGCCAGCTTTCGGCCATCGCCATTTCCGCACCGGCCTCGCCGATGATCGAGGCGATGCGGCTGCGCGATCCTTCGGAATAGGCGGCTAGGATCGGGCGCTTGCACGCCTTGCCGAGATCGGTGAAATGGCTCGCCGCGGCGGCATAGGCGTTCTGGCCCGCCGAGCGTTCGGGCGTGAAATCGCGCGCGGATTTGAAGCCGAAATCGACCACCTTGTCGCTTTCGGGCTCTGCAAAGATCACGCTCTTGTGGATCGGCTGCGCGGTGACGGTCGCATCCAACTCCTCGCGCGTGACGTAGAGTGCCCTGGGATCGAGCGGACGGTAGCTCCCCTTGGCCTGGCCTGCAATCTCGCGGCGCTGGCGGTGGTAGTCGGCGATGTCTGCGAGCCGTTCTTCAGCCGCTTGAAGGGCACCTGCATCGATCACCACCTGGTCTTCGGGTGACAGGTGATCGAAGATCGTGCTCAGCTTCTCCTCGAATAGCGGCAGCCAGTGCTCCATGCCGGCAAGGCGTCGTCCGTCGCTCACCGCTTCATAGAGCGGGTCTTGCGTGGCCGTGGCGCCAAACAATTCGCGATAATGGCTGCGGAAGCGCTTGATACTGTCATCGTCGATCAGCGCCTCGCTGGCAGGGAGCAGCAAATGTCCCTCCACCGTGCCCGTAGTGCGCTGCGTTTGCGGATCGAACAGCCGCAGGCTTTCCAGCTCATCGCCGAAGAAATCGAGCCGCAATCCGCCGTCGAGGCCGGAAGGATAGATGTCGAAGATCGACCCCCGCACGGCAAATTCGCCGGTATCGGCGACCGTATCCGTGCGGCTGTATCCTTGCCGTACGAGCAGCGCGATCAAGCTTTCGTGGCCGATGGTCACGCCCGGCTTCAACTCGCGAACCGCCTCGCGGATACGGAAAGGTGTAAGCACGCGTTGAAGCACGGCGTTGATCGTGGTGACGAAGAGCTGTTTCTTCTTGGCGCCCGATTGCAGCTTGTAGAGTGCGGATAGGCGACGGGCGGAGACCGACAGGGCAGGGCTGGCGCGGTCGAAGGGCAGGCAATCCCAGGCCGGAAACTCGATCACTTGCAGTTCCGGCGCGAAGAAATGCGCCGCATCGGTCACCGCGCGCATGGCAGCATCGTCGGGCGCAATGAAGACTGCGCGGCCCGCGCTCGCACGCGCCAAGTCCGCCATCACCAGCGGCTGGCTGCCGCGCGCGACGTTTGAGAGCGTCAGCTGCTGTGTTGCGGAAAGGATACGGGAGAAGTCGGTCATCAGGGGCCTTTGCGCACGCGAAAATGCCCCCTTCACTTTCGAGGAGGGGGTTGGGAATGGCGGCCGATAGCGCAGCTTGGGCCGCAGCACCACCCCGCTGAGACTACCAGAATCCTCCTCCCCCTGGAGGGGGAGGCTGGGTGAGGGTGTACCACGTCAATGGAGAGGTCGAACCCCCACCCCCAACCCCTCCCCGCCGGGGAGGGGAGCTAAATCGTGACGTAATCGATGCGCTGGAACTTCTCGAGCATATGGCCGTGGAAGCGCTCGGGGACGGGCTGCGATTGTAGCGCCCAGGCCATGATCTCGACATCATCCTTATCGAGCAGGTCCTCGAACCACTGCATGTCCTCTTCGTCCCACTCGGCATGGTAGCGATCGAAATAGCCGCCGATCATGAAATCGGCCTCACGCGTGCCTCGGTGCCAGGCGCGGAATTTCATCTTTGCGAGACGTGGTGGAAGGCTCATGCGCGCCTCCTACCGCGCACTGCTGCAATGCGCTAGAGCCAAGCTATGCGGCCCGATATTCTCAACCCCCTGTTTGCCGAGACGGACAGCCTTGAGGGCGTAGGTCCCAAGCTGAAGAAGCCGCTCGAGAAGCTGGGCCTCACGCGGCTGCGCGATCTTGCCTATCACCTCCCCGAACGTTTCGTGACCCGCCATGCGGTCGCCGATCTCGACGAAGCGGGCGAGGGGGAGCAGATCGTTATCGCGCTGACCGTGGTGGAACACCGCGCGGCGCGCAACAATCGCGGCCCCTATCGCGTGCTGGCGCAGGACGAGAAGGGAAATATCTGCGCGCTGACCTATTTCGGGCGTGCCAGCTATACCGCCAAGAAGTCGCTCCCTGTGGGCGAGAAGCGCTGGGTGGCGGGCAAGCTCGACCGCTTTGGCGATATGCTGCAATTCGTCCATCCCGACCATGTGGCGAAGGAAAGCAGCGGGCTGACGGGCAAGCTGGTGGAGCCGGTCTATCGCCTGTCCGAAGGGCTGACACAGCCGCGCGTCGCGGGTCTTGTGGCGCAGGCCTTGGAGAAGGCGCCCGAACTTCCCGAATGGATTGAGCCTGGCGTGCTCGACCAGCAGAAATGGCCCGCCTGGCACGATGCGCTGATGCTGGCGCACAAGGGCGAGCATGCCCCTGCGCGCGACCGGCTCGCCTATGACGAGCTTTTTGCCAATGCGCTGGCGCTGATGCTGGTGCGGCAATCGAACCGCAAAAGACGTGGGCAATCGCTGCAGGGCGACGAGCATTTGCGTGACAGGTTGCAATTGCCGTTCCCGCTCACCGGAGCACAAGAACGCTCGATCAAAGAGATTATCGGCGACATGGCGCAGGAGGCACCCATGTTGCGCCTGCTTCAGGGCGATGTCGGTGCAGGCAAGACGGTGGTTGCGCTCGAAGCCATGCTGGTGGCGGTGGAAGCAGGCACGCAGGCAGCGATGCTAGCGCCCACCGAAATCCTCGCCCGCCAGCATTTCGAAACGTTGAAGAAGCTCGCCGCACCCACGGGTGTCGAGATCGCGCTGCTGACGGGTCGCGACAAGGGCAGGGCGCGCGAGAGTATCTTGATGGGCTTGCTCGACGGATCGATCCAGATCGTTGTCGGCACGCATGCGATCTTCCAAGATACGGTGAATTACAGGAACCTTGGGCTTGTCGTGATCGACGAGCAGCACCGCTTCGGCGTGTCGCAGCGCCTGCTCCTGACCAACAAGGGCAAGCTCACGCCGCATACGCTTTCCATGACGGCGACCCCGATCCCGCGCACTTTGGTGCTGGCGCAATATGGCGAGATGGACGTCAGCCGACTCGACGAAATGCCACCGGGCCGCAAACCCATTGTCACGCGGGTGGTGGCGCTCGACCGGATGGAGGAGATTGTCGCGGGCGTCGAACGGCATTTGAAAACCGGCCAGCAAGCGTTCTGGGTCTGCCCCATGGTGCATGACAGCGAGACGGCGGACCTCGCTGCGGCGGAGGCGCGCTATGCCGCGCTCAAGCATCGCTTCGGAGACGATGTCGTGCTCGTCCACGGACAACAGCCTGTCGAGGTGAAAGACGCGGCGATGGAGCGCTTCGTCGCGGGCGACGCCAAATTGATGGTGGCGACCACGGTGATCGAGGTCGGTGTCGATGTGCCCAATGCTACGCTGGTGGTGGTCGAGCAGGCCGAACGTTTTGGCCTTGCCCAGCTGCACCAGTTGCGCGGACGTGTAGGGCGTGGATCGGAACAGGCGGTGTGCCTGTTATTGCGCGGTGAGCAGCTCTCCGAAACGGGCCGCAAACGCCTCGCTCTGATGCGTGAGACGCAGGATGGCTTCCGGCTTGCGGAGGAAGACCTTGAGTTGCGCGGCGGCGGCGAATTACTCGGCACGCGCCAATCGGGCGAGGAGGCCTTCAACATCGCCACGCTTGAACAGATCACCCGCCTGCTGCCCATGGCCAATGACGATGCCAAGCTGCTGATCGAACGCGATGGCGGGCTCGACAGCGCAAGAGGGCAGGCAGCGCGCGTGCTGCTTTATCTGCTCGAACGCGATTGGGGTGTACAGACGCTCAGGAGTGGGTAAGAATTTCGTTTTCGATCCAATGATAAACCCAACAACCCTGGGGAGGGGGACTTTGAATGAAAAATGCACTTAGTTCGGGTATGCGTCCGTCGAAGCTGGCAAAAGCCGCGATCAAGTCTTCAACCGTGCTTGCGGGGCTTGCCTTTGCCACCAATGCGCAGGCCGCATGCGATCGCGAGATGCTGCAGCAGCTGGCCGACACATATATCGAAGCACAGAAGACGGGCCAGCCGGCCATGGTCCCCCTCGCTGAAGGGGCATATTACGGCGAGAATGACCTTCCCGTCGCTATCGGCGAAGGCGTCATCTCCGAAGCGATGACAGTCGATTTTACCCGCAACCTTCTCGACACCACGCAATGCGCAACCTTCACCGAGCTGGTCGCCGCCAACAATCCACACCCCTATGTGATCCATACGCGCATGGAAGTGAACGAGGATGGTCAGGTTGCCGTGATGGAATCGGTCGTGACCGATGAGGATGACTGGGTATTCGGTGCCGAACCCTTTCTCAACTACACGTCGCAGGAGGACTGGAGCGAGATCCTACCGGTCGAGAATCCCAATCCGCGTGCTCCTTCCGATCCACGTGAAGTGATCAAATATGCCGCCGAAGCCTATATTAACAATTGGGGCGACCCCTATCTGCCCGTGCCGCACGGCACGCCCTGTGCACGTCTGGAAGGCCGCCTTTACACCGGCGCGCAGAATCCGGAGGGGCAGAACTGCACCATGGGTGCTTTCCCGCAGCCGATCCAGACCGGCAGCCGCCGCTATGTGATCGACGAGACGATCGGCGCAATCAACATCTTCCACCGCTTCTCATGGCTCGATGCCGGTGTCGGGCCGTACCACCCGGGCATTCCGGTCAGCCACGTGTTCCGCGTGGAGAATGGCGAGAACCGCTATATCCACGAGGTCACCGCCTGCATCACGCCAAGCTGCGGGCGGGGGTTTTAGGGAAGACTGAATGGGTGTGGGGTTCCCTTTGTTTCAGGAACCCCACAACTTCCGCTCAGCCTGAGCTTGTCGAAGGCCACGCGCCAATGGATAACCGGCTGTCCGCTAGCGACCCAATAGCGGACGCCGACGGTGATACATATCATTGGCCTTCAGTCATTTTTTGCAGCGAAGGGGAAGCCGATGTTTGCGCAGATCGGTGGGGCAATTGGTTGGTCTATTTGCCTCTTTATTGTCTTGTTTCGTTGGAAGGCGCTCGTCGGCAAGTATGGCACCTTAAGCCTCTACTGGTGGATTTTTGCCGTCACGGTCGGATGTTCGTTGGTCGGTTTCTTGGCCGATAGCCTGATCGTCGGCGCGCAGTACGCAAACTAGCAGGCTGAGCGGATGTTGTGGTGCGGTGGTCCAACCGCATTTTCCCCACACCAGGGAACTGGCATTTGCCGCTGGAGTAGCCATATAGGCGCACATCAGAACACATAACTCCACGGGACAGCACATGACCGATACCCAGCTTACAGCCGCCGACCAGTCTGATGACATCAAGCGCGTGTTCGCGCTGCAGCAGGCGCATCAGTGGGATGTGAAGGCCTCTTCCGCCGATGAACGCAAGGCCAAGCTTGCCAGGCTGAAGGACGCGATCGGCGCGCATACGGATGATATCATCGCCGCCGTACGCAAGGATACGCGCAAGCCCGAAGGCGAAATTCGCATCACAGAAGTGCTCAATGTGCTCGGCAATATCCAGCTCAACATCGACAATGTCGAAGAGTGGATGAAGCCGACCGAAGTCACGCCGACCAACAATCCCGACGACAAGGCGATGATCGTGCCCGAAGCGCGCGGTGTATGCCTGATCCTGGGGCCGTGGAACTTCCCGCTCGGCCTCGTCTTCGGCCCGCTTGCCGCTGCCATTGCCGCGGGCAATTGCTGCATCGTCAAGCTCACAGACCTGTGCCCCAACACCGCGAAGATCGCCAAGCAGATCGTTTCGGAAGTTTTCGACGAAAACGAGGTTGCCGTGTTCGAAGGCGACGTTTCGGTGGCAGAAGCGCTGCTCGACCTGCCGTTCAACCACATCTTCTTCACCGGCAGCACGCGCGTGGGCAAGATCGTGATGGCCGCCGCCGCCAAGAACCTTGCCAGCGTGACGCTGGAACTGGGCGGCAAATCGCCGGTCATTATCGACGAGGGTGCGGATGTCGAAGCGATTGGCGCCGCGCTGGCCGGCGCCAAGCAGTTCAACGGCGGGCAGGCCTGCATCTGTCCCGACTATGTCTTCGTGAAGGAGGACCAGAAGGATGCGCTGGTCGAGAGCTTCAAGACCAATGTCGCGAACAACCTCTATGAGGAAGGCAAGATCAACAAGGAAGCGATCGCGCAGATCGTCAACGAGGGCAATTTCGCCCGCGTGAAGAGCCTTTACGACGATGCCGTTGCGCAGGGCGCGACGGTTGCTGCGGGCGGCGTGCTGGAAGCCGAAGACCTCACCATCCACCCGACCATGCTGACCAATGTCACCCCGCAGATGAAGATCCTGCAGGAAGAGATCTTCGCTCCGGTCCTGCCGGTGATGACATACGACAATCTCGACCAGGTGATTTCCTATATCGAGGCGCGCGACAAGCCGCTGGCGCTCTACATCTTCAGCGGAAATCCGGACAATGTCGACAAGGTCCTCGCCCGCACATCCTCAGGCGGCGTCACCGTCAATGGCGTGTTCTCGCATTATCTCGAAAACCGCCTGCCCTTCGGCGGCGTCAATGGCAGCGGGATCGGCAGCTATCACGGTCATTTTGGCTTCAAGGCCTTCAGCCATGAACGCGCCGTCTACATGCACACGGAAGCCGCCTGATCGTCATGATCTTGCATGAAAAGGGGCTAGTCCACAGCGGGCTGGCCCCTTTTCATTGCCTGTACAGCCTGCCGACCCTAAACCATCGCCCATCCTGAACCAGACGAGGTAGACCGCTTGTTCCTTTCCACCTTCGAATGGACGATTGCCAAGCGCTACATGATGCCGGGGCGCAGCGAGGCGGTGATCGCGCTGGTCGCATCCATTTCCATCGGCGTGGTCATGCTATCGGTCGCCATGCTGGTCATCGTGATGAGCGTGATGAACGGCTTTCGTGCCGAATTGCTCGAGCGGATCACCGGACTCAATGGTCATGCCGTGGTGCAGGCCTATGGCGGCAGGATGGACGACTGGCAGGATGTGTTGGAGGAAGTGCGCTCCACGCCTGGCGTTACGCGCGCTCAACCGATGATCGACGCGCCGCTCCTGGCCACCTTCAACGGCCGCGCGGAAGCGGTACTGGTACGGGGCAATCTGCAAGAGGATATCGAACGCCTCACACCCAATGTCCTGATCGGAAACATGGAGAGCTTGCAGCCCGGCGAGCGCAATATCGCCATAGGATCGCGTCTCGCCCTCAAGATGGGTGCGCGGCTGGGCGATGTGATTACGGTGGTCAATCCGCAGGGCCGTTCGACACCTTTCGGCACGGTGCCGCGCCAGATCGGCTATACGGTGACCGCCATCTTCGAAGTGGGCGTCTATGATTTTGACGAGCGCTTTGTGATCATGCCAATCGAAAATGCGCAGACGCTGCTCTTGATGGGCGACGCTGTCAGCGTAATCGAAGTGACGACCGAAGATGCCGACCGCACACGAGAGATCATGACACCTGTGGCAGAAAGCCTCAACGGTCGTGCCGTGGTGACGGTGTGGCAGGAAATGAACGCTTCGCTTTTCGAGGCCTTGCAGGTCGAACGCGTGGCCATGGCCTTTGCGCTCGGTATCATCGTGCTGGTGGCGGCCTTTAACATCCTGTCATCACTGGTGATGCTGGTTCGGTCCAAGACACGCGATATCGCCATCATGCGCACGATGGGTGCGCGGCGGAAAAGCCTGCTCAAGATCTTCGTGACGGCGGGCTCGATTGTCGGCGCGCTGGGGACGTTTGCCGGTCTCCTGCTCGGCTTTGTCGTGCTTTATTTCCGTCAACCGATTGTTGGCGTGATCGAAGGGTTGAGCGGCCAGCAATTGTGGAACCCCGAAGTCCGCTTCCTCACCGAGTTGCCGGCGCGCGTCGATCCGGTGGAGATATTCTTTATCGCCCTGATGGCCATGGGATTGAGCTTTCTCGCAACCCTCTATCCCGCATGGCGCGCGGCCAATACCGATCCGGTAGAGGTATTGCGCTATGAATGAACAAGCTCCCATCGTCTCGCTGCGAAACCTCGCCCGCAGCTTCGAGCAGGGCGGGATCGTGATCGAAGTCCTGCGCGGTGTCGACCTCGATGTCATGCCAGGCGAAATTGTCGCACTGCTAGGCCCATCGGGCTCGGGCAAGTCGACCATGCTGCAGGCGGTCGGCCTGCTCGAAGGCGGCTTTGAAGGCAGCATCACCATGGCGGGCGTCGATGCGAGCGACGCCGATGCGGCGGAACGCACGGCGCTGCGCCGCGATCACCTGGGCTTCATCTACCAGTTTCATCACCTGCTGCCCGACTTCACGGCCATAGAGAATGTGGTCATTCCGCAATTGCTGGTTGGCAAGAACCGCACCGAGGCAGAGGACAGGGCGGAGGAATTACTAGACGCGCTTGGCCTGTCCCACAGGCTGGATCACCGGCCCAGCCAGCTTTCTGGTGGTGAACAGCAGCGCGTTGCCGTCGCACGCGCTCTCGCCAATAAGCCCAAGCTGGTGCTGGCTGACGAGCCGACCGGCAATCTCGACGAGAAGACATCCGACAAGGTGTTTGAGCAGTTCATCGAATTGGTGCGCGGGCAGGGCAGCGCGGCGCTTGTCGCCACGCATAATGTCCGCCTGGCAGCGCGGATGGATCGTATCGTGCGGCTGCACGATGGCAAGTTAGAGTAGAACTTTCGGCAATCCGGAGAAGTTTAGATGTCCGATCATCCCACAACGTTCCAAGGCGAAGGTCCCGGGGGCTCCGGCGTCGAATGGGACGATCACGCTACCATTCACCAAAAAGATGACGGTCGGGGAATGCTGGACGGTCTGAAGGCGCTTCACCGGGGAACGCTGGCAGAGATGGTGGTGCGCATTGCGGCCATGCCGGAGAGCGAGCGTAGCGGTTACGTTATCCAGAAGGCGGGTGACCACTTGCTTGAAGTTGGAGAGATTATGGCGCTCGCGCGACGGGACGATTTCCCCGGCCGAGGTTGAGACTTGCGCGTTGAGGCAGGTGAAGAAACACTGGACGGATTTGACATGCTGGTTGTGATTGGATCGCTTCTGTTGGCGCAGGCTTCAGCCGCAAACGCTACGCAAGCAACACAATCGCCGCCTGCATCTCCCTGCACCAGCGAGACGCACGGCCAGTTCGATTTCTGGATCGGGGAATGGGATGTCTACCCCAACGGGACGGACGATCTTGTCGCCCAAAGCCGGATTGAGAAGCTTCATGCTGGATGCGTGATCCGAGAGCACTGGATGCCGCTGGTCGGACCGGGTGGCAGCAGCCTGAACAATTACGATCCAGAGTCCGGTCGATGGCACCAGACGTGGGTGGATCATGATGTCCGCGTGGATTTTGAGGGAGGTTTGACCGACGAAAGAATGGTGCTCACCGGCTACTGGTCGGATTTTGGGCCCAACGGAGAGGATGGCCTGGTCCGGATGACATACTCGGTCACCGAACAAGGGCATGTGCGCCAGCATGGTGAAGTCTCCTATGACTTCGGGCTGACCTGGGAAAAGAGCTTTGACCTCATCTATCGGCCTCGCGAAGAGTAACCCTGCCTCCACGCCGTTCGAATGGCATGGTCGAATTGCGACAACTACGAGAGTTCAATGATCGAAGCGTTCACAGACTGGTTTCTCTCGCTGGGCGCAAATTATGGCGTCAATCCGTGGATATTCGGCGCGATCTACGTCGGCGCCATTCCGTTTTTCTTCGCTTCGATCGCCTGGCTGGTGAAGCGGGCCAGGGCACATAGATCCACGGTGGTGCCCACGCTGTGCGCGGGGTTCTGCTTTGTGTCTGCCTACCTCTACCTGGCCGTTGTTGGCCGCAATATTCCTCTGTGGGTGTGGATATTCCTGGCTGTGTTGGTGATCTATGGTGCAGTTTCAACCATCCGCGATACGCGCAGGAAGATCGCTGCCGCGCGGGCCGAAGCGGGCGAATAATTGTTGATAGAGCACGGCGGTGATTGCCCTTGCGCATGGAAGGCCTAACGTAATGTCATGGCCTTCGCTCCCTTCGTCCCCTTGCGCGTGCTCTCCAGCTATTCGATGCTGGAAGGGGCCATCGATCCCAAGGCGATTGCCAAGCTGGCGAAAGAGCGCGGCTTTCCTGCAATCGCCATTTGCGACCGCAACGGGCTTTATGGTTCCATCATGTTCGCCAGCGCATGCATGGGGGAAGGCGTGCAACCCATCATCGGGGCGCTTTTGGGCGTGGCGCGCGCGCCGGAGGGGCCGATCGATTACCTGCCACTCTATGTTCAGGACGAGGCTGGCTGGCTGAACCTTTGCTATCTCGTCAGCCGCGCGCATCTGGATCGTCCGTTGGAGCAGGAGCCGCATGTTACGCTGGCCGATCTCGAAGGGCATACCGACGGCCTGATCGCTCTGTCCGGAGCCTCAGAGGGTGGCGTCACGCGGTTATGTGCGGACAACAAGACGGGCCGCGCCGAAGAATTGGCGCGACATTTGGCAGGCCTCTTTCCCGGACGCTTCTATATTGAGCTTGCCCGGCGCGGGAATGGGGTGGAGGAAACAGCAGAAGCCGCGCTGGTCGAGATCGCCTACAAGCTCGACCTTCCGCTGGTCGCGACCAATCCCGCCAATTTCGCCGAACCGCATATGCATGCCGCGCATGACGCCATGTTGTGCATCGCCAATTCGACGCAGATCGATAGTGCGGACCGCCCGCGCTCCTCGCCCGAAAGCTTCGTCAAGTCGGACAAGATGATGGAGGAGCTTTTCGAAGACCTTCCAGAGGCCATCGCCAATACGCTCGTGGTGGCGCAGCGCTGTGCCTATGCGCCGCCGCGCCGCGCGCCGATCCTTCCCAGCCTTGCAGGTGACCAGGAAGGCGAGGCGAAGATGCTGGCGGAGGACGCGCGCAAGGGCCTCGCGGCGCGGCTGGAGCAATATGACGAGCTCTCCGACGAGGAGCTCAAGGTCTATGTCGACCGGCTCGATTACGAAGTCGGCATCATCACCCGCATGGGCTTTCCCGGCTACTTCCTGATCGTTGCCGACTTCATTAAATGGGCCAAGTCGCAAGGAATTCCGGTGGGGCCGGGACGCGGTTCGGGGGCAGGATCGCTGGTCGCATGGGCGCTCACCATTACCGATCTCGATCCGATCAAGCTGGGCCTGCTGTTCGAACGCTTCCTCAACCCCGAACGCGTTTCCATGCCCGACTTCGATATCGACTTCTGCGAAACGCGGCGCGGCGAGGTCATCCGCTATGTGCAGCAGAAATACGGCCACGATCACGTCGCGCAGATCATCACCTTCGGCAAGATGAAGGCGCGCGCCGTGCTGCGCGATACGGGGCGCATATTGCAGATGCCCTATGGCCAGGTGGACCGGCTAACCAAGATGGTGCCCAACCACCCGACCGACCCCTGGACGCTACCGCGCACGCTCAACGGTGCAGCGGATTTCAAGCGCGAATATGATAATGACAATGAGGTGAAGCGCCTGATCGACCTGGCGCTGCAACTTGAGGGCTTTCCGCGCAACTCCTCAACCCATGCGGCGGGTGTGGTGATTGGCGACCGGCCTTTGAGCCAGCTCGTGCCGCTTTACCGCGATCCGCGGTCGGACATGCCGGTGACGCAGTTCGACATGAAGCATGTTGAGGATACGGGACTGGTGAAGTTCGACTTCCTCGGCCTCAAGACGCTGTCCGTATTGCGCAAGGCGACCGACCTGCTCGAGAGGCGCGGGATCACAGTCGATCTCGACCAGCTGCCAATGGATGACGAGGATGTCTATGCGCTGATGAAGCGCGGCGACACAGTGGGCGTGTTCCAGCTGGAATCGGAGGGCATGCGCCGCACGCTGACAGCGGTGAAGCCGACCAAGTTCGAGGACATCATCGCGCTCGTCTCGCTCTATCGTCCGGGCCCGATGGACAACATCCCGCTGTTCGGCCAGCGCAAGGCGGGCGAGGTGCCGATCGAGTATCCACACCCCAAGCTCGAAGGAATCCTCGCCGAAACCTACGGCATCTTCGTGTACCAGGAACAGGTCATGCAGGCGGCGCAGATCCTCGCCGGATATTCGCTCGGCGATGCAGACCTTCTGCGCCGCGCCATGGGCAAGAAGGTGCAGGCGGAAATGGATGCCCAGCGTCAACGTTTCGTCGATGGTTGCAAGGAAGTGTCGGGCATCGCCGCGGCAGAGGCGAACGCCCTGTTCGACTTGATCGACAAGTTTGCCGGCTATGGCTTCAACAAGTCGCACGCCGCCGCCTATGCGCTGCTCAGCTACCAGACCGCATGGATCAAGACGCATTATCCCGAGGAGTTCTACGCTGCCTCCATGTGTTTCGACATGCACCAGTCCGAGAAGCTCGCTGCCTTCGTGGACGATGCTCGGCGTAACGGGATCGTGTTGCTTGGGCCCGATATGAACCGCAGCGAAGCCGAGTTTACCGTCGAACGGACCGATGAGGGATATGCGGTCCGCTATGCACTCGCGGGGATCCGCAATGTCGGCGAAAAGGCGATGGACCAGATCGTTGCCGAGCGCGAAGCCAAGGGCACTTTCGAGAGCCTCGACGACCTGTTCCGGCGCATGCCCGCGGGTGCAATGAACCGGCGCCAGCTCGAAGGGCTGATTGGTGCAGGAGCCTTCGACAGTCTTGAGCCCAACCGTGCCATGGTCATGGCCAATGCCGATATGTTGCTTGCCGCGGCCGATGCCGCCACGCGCGAGCGGTCGAGCGGGCAGGCTGGCCTGTTCGGCGGGGATGAACATGCCGAGCCTTCTTTGCGGCTGGAAGATGCCGAGCCGTGGAGCCGGACCGAGCAGATG
>CAJXLD010000033.1 GCA_913055595.1 uncultured Altererythrobacter sp. | reverse complement strand
TTCGGGCGTTGGCCCTTCGATCATGGAGGCGGCGAACAAGGGCGCGAGCGATGCCGGTGCGGAGAGTATCGGCCTCAATATCGTCCTGCCGCATGAGCAGGCACCCAATGCCTATGTGACGCCCTATCTCGCGCTCTGTTTCCACTATTTTGCACTGAGGAAGATGCACTTCCTGATCCGCGCGCGAGCCGTGGCGGTGTTCCCCGGCGGTTTCGGCACTTGCGACGAACTTTTCGAGCTGCTGACGCTGATCCAGACCGGCAAGATGAAGCCCATACCGATCCTGCTCTTCGGCAGGAAGTTCTGGAACCGCATCGTCGATTTCGAGGGCCTGGCCGAAGAAGGCACGATCGATCACGAAGACCTGGAACTCATAAGTTGGTGCGAGACAGCCGAGGATGCCTGGCATCACATTTGCGAATTCTACCGCCTGTCCGATCCGATCCAGGGCTGCGACTGACAGGCTGTTTCAGCGCACCGCCTGATGACCCATCGGGCCGTGGCCTGAGCCAAAGCCGGGCGCATTTTCGAGCGCTTGGCGGACGAACTGGCGTGCTTCGGTGACTGCCTCTTCCAGCGGCAACCCCTTTGCGAGCTGAGTGGCGATGGCGCTGGAGAGCGTGCAGCCGGTGCCATGATTATGGCGCGTTTCGATCCGCGGGTCGGACCACATGACCGGCACCTGGCCGGGTCGGTGGAGAATGTCTTCGACCATCGTGCCATCGGCATCACCGCCCTTCGCAAGATAGGCGATGCCGCGCTCCTGCATCGCAGCATCGCCGCCAAGTGCAGCCAGTTCGGAAGTGTTGGGCGTGGTCAGCGTTGCCAGCTCCATCAGCCATTCGAACACCTCGATAGTCGCCTCGTCCGCCAAAGTAGCACCGCTGGTAGCGACCATGACGGGATCGAAGACGATGGGGCAGGGCAAGTCCTCCAGCCTGTCCGCTACCACTTCGGCAATATCAGCGCTGCCGAGCATGCCGATCTTCACCGCATCCACGCCGATATCGCCCATGCAGGCGTCCATTTGCGCGGCGACGAAATCGGGCGAGAGGACTTCCACGCCCGTCACGCCCTTGCTGTTCTGCGCCGTGACAGCTGTGATGGCGGTCATGGCATAGCCGCCGAGCATGGTGATGGTCTTGATGTCTGCCTGAATCCCCGCGCCGCCGGAGCTGTCCGATCCGGCGATGGATAGGATGCGGGGTGGGCGTTTGCTCATGTCAATCGTTTGAGGATCACGCGGCAGCTTCGACTGCATTGCAGATCGAATCCACCAAGCGGTGAACCTGTGCCTCGTCATCGCCCTCCGCCATGACGCGGATCAGCGGTTCGGTGCCCGATTTGCGGATTACCAACCGACCCGATCCGTTGAGTTCGCCTTCCGCGGAGGCGATTGCCTCCTGTACCGAGGCTTCTGCGAGCGGGTCGCCACCATCATAGCGTACGTTCTTCAGCAATTGCGGCACGGGATCGAACAGGTGCAGCAACTCGCTGGCGGTTGCTCCATTGCGTACCAATTCGCCGAGCACCTGCAATGCGGCAATGGTGCCATCACCTGTAGTAGCATGGTCGGTCAGGATCATATGGCCGGACTGTTCGCCGCCGACATTGTAATCGCCGGCGCGCATGGCTTCGAGTACATAGCGATCGCCCACCTTGGTTCGCACCAGCTCCAACCCTTGTGCCGCCAGATAGCGTTCGAGCCCGAGGTTGGACATCACCGTGGAGACGATCCCGCCGCCTTTCAGCAGCCCGCGCCTGGCCATGCTGGTGGCTATCAAGGCCATGATCTGGTCACCATCGACAATCTGGCCTTTTTCATCGATCACAATCAGGCGGTCGGCATCGCCATCGAGCGCGATGCCGATATCCGCCTTCTCTTCCAGCACGCGGGCCTGGATTGCCGCGAGATCGGTGGAGCCCACGCCATCATTGATATTTCGGCCGTTTGGCGAGACGCCTAGCGGGATGACTTTCGCGCCCAGTTCCCAAATCGCCGTGGGCGTGACCTCATAGGCGGCACCATGCGCGCAATCGATGACGATCTTGAGGTCGTCGAGACGGATATCGTCGGACAGCGATTGCTTGACGGCGTGGATGTAGCGCCCCTTGGCATCGTCGATCCGGCGCGCGCGGCCGATATGCTCGCCCTGTGCGAGATCCTGATCGCGTTCCATTTCGGCCTCGATGGCTTCCTCGTCCTCGTCGGAAAGCTTGAAGCCGTCAGGGCCGAACAGCTTGATGCCGTTGTCGGCGAACTTGTTGTGGCTGGCAGAGATCATAACGCCGATATCGGCACGCATTTCGCGGGTGAGCAGGGCGACGGCAGGTGTCGGCAGGGGGCCCGTCAGGATCACATCCATGCCCACGCTGGTAAAACCGGCGGTAAGGGCGTTTTCCATCATATAGCCGGACAGGCGCGTATCCTTGCCGATCACAACGCGGTGCTTGTGATCGCCGCGCAGGAAGTGGCGACCGGCCGCCTGGCCCACTTTCATCGCGGTCGCTGCGGTCAGTACTCCGGCATTGGCTCTCCCGCGAATGCCATCGGTCCCGAAATATCTGCGCGCCATTGCTTATCCTTGGTCACAAAGAAGAAATACTGTCCTTGCAATGGCGCGCCTCGCCACCAATGTCACGTGTGCAGGGCCTTTGCGCCCAACAATTTGCTCGCCCGCGCGCAATGTGCGCGCCGATCCAACGCAGACCAACAGGAGAATCTCCCTTGGCTTTTGAACTACTTTCCCTGCCCTATGACAATGAAGCGCTTGCACCGGCTATTACCGCAGAGACGCTGAGCTTCCACCACGGCAAGCATCATCAGGCTTATATCGACAAGATGAATGCTGCGATCGAAGGTTCGGAACTGGAGGGCAAGAGCCTGGAAGAGGTGATTGCGGCAGCGCGCGGTTCCGATCAGGGCCTGTTCAACAATGCTGCGCAGAGCTGGAACCACGGCTTCTACTGGCTTTCTTTGACGCCTTCATCCAGCGGCCCTTCGGGAGACCTGGCGGACAAGATTGACGAAGCTTTCGGTTCGTTCGACGAGTTCAAGGAAGAGCTCCAGGCGCGCGGTGCGGGTCACTTCGCCAGCGGCTGGGTGTGGCTGGCCGAAAAGAACGGCAAGCTTTCCATCGAAGAAACGCATGATGGCGATACGCTGGCCGATAGCGGATTCAACCCGCTGCTGGTGATCGATGTGTGGGAACACGCCTATTACATCGACCATCGCAACGCCCGCCCCGCCTATCTGAAGGCAGTCGTGAACGACTTGCTGAACTGGGATTTCGCAGCTGACAATCTCGCGCGCGGCTCGGCCTGGACCTATCCGGCCTGATACCAGCTGAAGTGATGAAGAGCCCGCCCTTCCCGATGCGGCGGGGCGGGCTTTCTTGTGCGCGGCGCTTTGCAGGCTAGACCTGCTATATTCTGCGGTATACAGCATGGGCCGTGATCAGACCTCTCCGTATCGCGACATCCTCTCTTGTTGGCGGATTCCTGCTGGCTTCTTGTGCCGTGCAGGAGGAGCGTGGACCCGTCATTCTTGCCGCGTCCAGCCTCACACAGGCGCTGGAGGAGGTGGCCGATGCGTGGGAACAACAAGGTCACGCCAGGCCAGCGCTCTCCTTCGCGGGCACGGCTTCATTGGCGCGACAAGTTGAGGCGGGCGCACCGGCGGACATCTTTGTTTCGGCAGATGAGCAGTGGATGGACTGGCTGGATGAACAAGGACTGATCGAGGCAGACAGTCGCCGCAGCATTCTGGGCAACGAACTGGTGGTTGTTGCCCGCGAGGGACTTGTGCCCGATGGGGACAATCACGAATCTCTCGCCTCGCTGTTCGGGGATGTACGCTTCGCCATGGGCGATCCTGAAAGCGTCCCGGCCGGGCGTTATGCTCGAAAGGCTCTGGAAGGCATGAAGCAATGGGACGCGTTGGAGCCGCAGGCCGTGCTAACCGACAGCGTGCGTGCCGCGCTTGCACTCGTCGAAAGGGGAGAGGTGGACTACGCCATCGTCTATGCGAGTGACGCACTTGCCATGACAAGCGGGGGTCTCGCTCGTGTCTTACCAGCTGACGCCCATACACCAGTAACCTATGCCATGGCCCGCCTTTCCTCTTCGGATCACCCTGGCACACAAGCTTTTTTGCAATTCCTCTCTGGCGAAAAGGCCTCCGAAATCTTCCTGTCCCGCGGGTTCCTTCTGCGCGAAGGTTGCTTGCAGTGCTGAGCGAGCTCGAATGGGCAGTGGTGGGCCTGTCGCTCAAGGTCAGCCTGGCGGCGGTTCTGTTGACCTTGCCGGTAGCCTACGGGCTGGCATGGTTGTTGGCGCGCAGGCGCTTTCCAGGGATCATTGTGCTCGATGCGCTGGTGCATCTGCCGCTTGTCGTACCGCCCGTAGTCACGGGCTGGCTGCTGCTGGTCCTGTTCGGACGTAATGGCGCAATCGGAGCATGGCTGGAGAGCGCGTTGGGCATTACATTGGTGTTCAACTGGACCGGTGCCGCTCTTGCCGCAGCCGTCATGGCGCTGCCGCTAATGGTGCGTGCCATGCGCCTGTCGATCGAAGCGGTAGACCGACGTTTTGTCGAAGCCGCGCGCAGCCTGGGAGCGGGCCGCTGGCGGGCCTTTGCCACGATTACCCTGCCGCTCAGCCTGCCCGGTATTGCCGCCGGTGCCACATTGGGCTTCGCGCGTTCGTTGGGCGAGTTCGGTGCGACGATCACCTTTGCCTCCAATATCGCCGGCCAGACGCGAACGCTCCCGCTGGCGATCTATTCGGGACTGCAGGTTCCCGGTGCTGAGGAGCAGGTGGCGCGGCTGGCCGTAATATCGATCCTGCTTTCGCTGGCGGCCTTGCTGGTATCCGAATGGCTCGTGCGGCGATCGGCGGGGAGGCGCGCGCATGTTCTTTGAGATCAGCCTGCGTCATCGCATCGGTGAAAGGGATCTGGCATTCGACCTTGCCAGCGATGCTCCGCTTACCGCAATTGTGGGGGTATCAGGCGCGGGCAAGACCACCATCCTCAATTGCGTTGCCGGGCTGATCAGACCTGATGAAGGCCGAATCGCGATTGCCGGAGAGACTTTGTTCGACAGTGCGACGGGCGTGGATGTGCCACCCGAAAGGCGCCGCGCGGGCTATGTCTTCCAGGACGCGCGATTGTTCCCGCATATGAAGGTCGAGGCCAATCTTGCCTATGGTGAGAGAATGGCGCGGAGCGAGGACAGGTGGATTGCGCGGGACCGCGTGATCGAATTACTTGGGATCGGACACTTGCTGGCGCGCTATCCTGCCAATCTGTCGGGAGGAGAGACGAGGCGTGTCGCGATAGGGCGGGCGCTGCTGTCCGGTCCGCGTTTCCTGTTGCTGGATGAACCCATGGCTTCTCTCGACGCCGAGCGCGCCGAGATCATGCGTCAGCTTGTCGAGCAAATTCGCGATGAACTGTCGTTGCCTACACTTCTCGTCAGCCACGATAGAGCTGAAGTGGAAAGGCTGGCGGGGCAGGGCATCAGCCTCGACTAATCGTACCCGCCCCGAGCAAATCAGACCAGTTTCGACGTATCGATTGGCAGTTCGCGAATGCGTTTGCCGGTCAGCGTGAATAGAGCATTGGTCACAGCCGGGATAACTGGGGGCAAGGCAGGCTCGCCAAGGCCGGTGGGTGAATAGTCCGAAATTACCCATTCCACATGAATCTGCGGCACCATCGGCATGCGCGGTAGCTGGTAATTGTGGAAGTTGGACTGCTTGGCCGCGCCGCCTTCGATTTCCACTGCCAGCTGCAAGGCCTGGCCGATCCCGTCGATGACCGATCCCTGTACCTGGTTGAGTGCGCCATAGGGGTTGATGATGTGGCTGCCCACGTCACCTGCCACCCAGACATTGTGGATCTGCACCTGGTTGCGGTCCGAAAGGCTGACTTCGGCCACTTCGGCGAAATAGCCCTGATGGCTGTAGTAATAGCCGAAGCCCAGTGCATGGCCTTCTGGCACCGGTTGGCCCCAATTGGACATGTCGAGCGCCTTGGCCGTGACATTACGCAAACGTTGCGGATCGAAACCGGGCGCAAAGCCGCCAAAACCGAACGACCCTTCGGCCTTTTCCGCGCCTTCGACGATCTCGGTCAGCAGTGTGGGCAGGTCCTTGCCTTGTGCATGCGCGACCTCGTCGAGGAAACTCTGCATGACATAGGCCATGGCATTGGACGTAGGCGCGCGCAGCGCGCCCATTGGCACGGAGGTGCGCATCTTGTTCTGTTCGAAGCGCAGGTTTTCCACGTGATTGGCGGGGAATTCGGTGGCCGACATGGTTGCCGGATTGAAGCCGCCGCCGCCCAGGTCGAAAGTGATGAAGTGGTCGGCCCAGCCGGTAAGCTTGCCATTCTCATCCCACGCGGCGCGCAATTTGTGCCAGCCTGCAGGGCGATAATAGTCGGTACGGACGTCGTCCTCGCGGCTCCAGATCAATTGTACAGGCGTGCCGGGCATCTGCTTGGCGATGGCGGCCACCTGCACCATGTAGTCGTTCATCAGGCGCCTGCCGAAGCCGCCGCCAAGGCGCGTGAGATGAACCTCGACCTTATCCGGTGCGACGCCGAGATAATTGGCGACAGACATCTGCCCATTCATCGGCAACTGTGTGGGTGCCCACATCTCCATCCGGCCGTCTTCATGCATCAAGGCGGTGCAATTCATCGGCTCCATCGGCACATGGGCGAGGAAGGGATAGTGATATTCGGCTTCGTGTGTGCCTGACGCAGAGGCGAATGCCGCATCGACATCGCCCTTTTCGGCAAAGACTTCTTCCGACTCGCCAGACGCCATCAGCGCGCGAGCGGTTTCGTCATATTTGGCGGTCGAATGGTCGGCCCATTCGCCATTGTCCCATTGCACGTCCAGCTTTGCGCGCGCCTTGTTTGCGAGCCACCAATTGTCGGCGATCACGGCAACACCGTCGACCAGCTCCTCGATATTGCCATTGCCTTCGACGATGAAGGCATCGATCACGCCCGGCTCTGCCTTGGCGGCGTCGAGATTGGCCGAGACGATCCTCGCGCCGAAGACGGGCGAGCGCTCATAGGCGGCATAGACCATGCCGGGAAGCTGGGTGTCGACACCGAAGATCGGCTCTCCGCGAACGATCTTGGGGCTGTCGATACCGCCGATCGCGCGGCCGATAATGCGGAAATCGGCTGCATCCTTGAGCGGGACCTGATTGAGCTCAGGCACCGGCGTAAGGCTGGCCTCGTCTGCCAACTCGCCGAATGTGGCGCGGCGACCCGATGCGGCATGCACCACCACGCTCGGCTCGGTCGTCAGCTCTGCCATGTCCACACCCCAGCGCATGGCGGCCGCCTGCAGCAGCATCTGGCGCGCAGCTGCACCTGCCTGGCGCATGGGCATCCAGTTCATCGGCGTGGCGGTACTGCCACCTGCGATCTGCGGGCCATATTTGGCCATGTCGAGATCACCCTGCTGGATGCTGACGAGATCCCAATCCGCATCGAGCTCCTCGGCAATCAGCATGGGCAGCATGGTCTTGATGCCCTGGCCGATCTCGGGGTTTTTGCCGATGATAGTCAGCGTATTGTCCGGGTGGATGGTGATGAAGGCGTTGAGCTCTGCTGCTGCGCCCTGTGCCATGGCATGCGAAGCCATCGGCAAGGTTGCGGCAATTGCCATGCCGCCACCGGCAATGGCGGAAACCTTGAAGAAGGAACGGCGGCTGAGTTCGGGGCCTTTGGCCATGGTTGCGGCATCAGACATTGGCGGTGTCCTCCTTCGCGACCTGGGCAATGGCAGCATGAATTCGTCCGTAGCAGGCGCAGCGGCAGATATTGCCGCGCATGGCGTTGTCGATTTCCTCATCGCTGGGATTGGGGTTGGCGTTGAGCAGCGCCGTTGCCGTCATAAGCTGGCCGGCCTGGCAATAGCCGCATTGCATCACATCGGTATCGAGCCATGCCTTTTGCAGTGCCTGGCCCACCGGCGTCTCGCCCAGCGATTCAACGGTCGAGACCTCACGATCGCCGATCGCGCCGATTGGCAGCGAGCAGGAGCGCGTGGCGACGCCATCCAGATGTACCGTGCAGGCGCCACACATTCCGATACCGCAACCGAATTTCGTGCCGGTCATGCCCAGTTCCTGGCGCAGGACCCACAGCAGCGGCATATCCTCGGGCGCGTCAATCTCGCGCGTTTCACCATTGATCGTGACCGTGAAGGCCATGCTCTTCTCCTGTTGCAGATCCTTATGGCACCTGTGTTGGGCAGGTGCTGATAGTAGGAAACTAAACGTTCAGCCCCTTCCTGCCAAGTGTGGCGAGGGCACAGAGTTGCACCAAATTGTCGCGGAGCCCGCAATGATGCATAGGGCCGCGCATGAACGCAGGGAAATGGCATTTCTGGATCGATCGCGGAGGCACCTTTACCGACGTGGTGGCGCTGCGCCCCGATGGTATGGCGGAAACTGCCAAGCTCCTGTCCGAAAACCCTTCTCAATATGACGATGCGGCTGTTGCAGCGATCCGGCAATTGACAGGCATTGCGGAAGGGCCGCTGCCGCCAGCCGATATCCGCATCGGCACTACGGTCGCCACCAATGCCTTGCTCGAACGCAAAGGGGAGCCGGTGTTGCTCGCCATTACCCGCGGCTTTGGCGATGCACTGGCCATCGGCACGCAGGAGCGGCCCGAGATCTTCGCACGCAAGATCGTGAAACCCGAGCCACTGCCTGCAGAGGTGCTGGAAGTGGATGAGCGGGTAGGGGCCGACGGAACAGTACATCATGCGCTGGACGAGGAAGCAGCACGTGTCGCAATGCAAGCCGCCTTCGACCGCGGCTTGCGCGCCATCGCCATCGTTCTGATGCATGGCTGGAAGTTCACTGCGCATGAAGAGAAACTGGCCCGTATGGCCGCAGACGTGGGCTTTGCCGAGATTGCCGTCAGCCATCGTGTCAGCCCTTTGGCGCGGCTGATCGGGCGGGCGGACACGACCTGTGTCGATGCCTATCTCTCGCCCGTTCTGGCGCGCTATGTCGAAGGGCTGATGGCGGCGCTGGGTGAAGGGCAGGCGCCGCTCTTCATGCAGAGCAATGGCGGGCTGGTCGCGGCGGAGCATCTGCGCGGGAAGGATGCAATACTCTCCGGTCCGGCGGGGGGCATCGTCGGCATGGCGGAAACCTCGAAACGTGCCGGTTTCGACCGCGCCATCGGTTTCGATATGGGCGGGACCTCCACCGACGTTTCACTCTTCGCCGGAAGCTACGAGCGCGATACGGACAACCGCGTGGCCGGCGTGCGTGTGCGCAGCCCGATGTTGCGTATCCACACCGTGGCGGCGGGCGGGGGATCGATCTGCAGCTTTGACGGTGCGCGCTTCCTCGTCGGGCCCGAAAGCGCGGGCGCGCAGCCGGGACCGGCCTGCTACCGGCAAGGCGGTCCGCTGACGGTGACCGATTGCAACCTCATCCTCGGCAAGCTCCAGTCCGATCACTTCCCCGCCGTGTTTGGCCCCGATGCGGACCAGGCGCTCGATCGCACAGCGGCACTCAACCGCATGCAAGAGGTGCTGAAAGGCGTTGAAGAGGCCACAGGCGAGGAAATGAGCGTTGAACAGGCCGCGGAAGGCTTCATTGCCATCGCCGTCGCCAATATGGCCAATGCCATCCGCGCCGTTTCGGTGGCCAAGGGACATGACATGGCGCATTTCGCGCTCAACTGTTTCGGCGGGGCTGGCGGGCAACACGCCTGCCTCGTCGCCGATGCTTTGGGGATCGAGACCGTTCTGGTCCACCCGCTATCCGGCGTGCTCTCGGCCTATGGCATGGGCCTCGCCGACCGCAGCGAAACGCGCGAGGCGACCTTGCAATTGGCGCTCTCGGATTGCGAGGCGGATGCCATCGCCGGAGCCTGCTCCCAACTGGGCGAAGATGCAGCGGAAGCCCTGCACGATCAGGGTATCGCTTCGGGCGCAATCCAGCTCCGGCAGGAACCGCATATCAGGCCGGAAGGCGGAGACAGCACCATCGCCGTGCCTTTCGGATCGCTGGACGAAATGCGCGAAGCCTTCGCAACCGAACATCGAAAGCGGTTCGGATACGAGACCCAAGCACCGCTGGTCATCGAAAGCCTGCGCGTCGATGCGGTTTCGCCCACCGAGCATGGCGGTTCGCTCAATTTCGCTTCCGGCGGTTCGACTGTCGCCCCTGGCACCGAGGTCCGCTGCCATATGGCTGGCGAGGGGCGCAAATGCCCTGTGATCGAGCGCAGCGCCCTGCTGCAGGGTTCTGTCCTCACTGGTCCGTTGCTGGTGATCGATCCCGTTGCCACGCTGGTGGTCGAACCCGGCTGGCAGCTGGATGTACGCGAGGAGGGCATGCTCGTCCTCTCCCGCCAGGGCGAGAGACAGGAAGAACGCGTTTCCACCGAAGTCGATCCCGTGCGCCTCGAAATCTTCGGCGGGCTGTTCATGGCGATTGCAGAGGAGATGGGCGGGGCGCTGCAGCATTCGGCGCGCTCGGTGAATATCCGCGAGCGGCTCGATTTCTCCTGCGCGATCTTCGATGCGACAGGCAATCTCATCGCCAATGCGCCGCATATGCCGGTGCACCTTGGCAGCATGGGCGACAGCGTGCGCGCGGTGGTCGCAAAGCATGGGAGCACTATGCGCGATGGCGATGCCTTCGCCCTCAACGCGCCCTATCAAGGGGGCACGCATCTGCCCGATATCACCGTAGTGCGGCCTGTCTTTGTCGATGGCGAAAACATGCCAGCCTTCTACACTGCCGCGCGCGGGCACCATGCCGATGTGGGCGGAATCGCGCCGGGCTCGATGCCTTCAGACAGCACCAGTATCGAGGAAGAGGGCGTTGTCTTGGACAGCGTCCCGCTGGTGCAGGGCGGCAGGTTCCTCGCCGAGGAATTGCGCGAGGCCCTTGCCTCCGGCCCGTACCCTGCCCGCAATGTCGAGCAGAACCTCGCTGACCTTTCCGCACAGGTCGCCGCCTGCCAACGCGGGGCGACGCGCCTGCTGGAAATGGCCGCAACCTACGGCGCCGATGTGGTCGCCGCCTATATGGCGCATTTGCTCGACTACGCCGAAGGCGCGGCGCGCAAGGTGCTGGCGAAGCTTTCGAACGGGTCTCGCTCGGTGGAATTCGACGATGGCGCGCAGATCGCCGTCAGCATCACAGTCGATCGCGCGGCGGGAGAAGCCGTGATCGACTTTACCGGCACCAGCGACCAGCAACCCAACAACTTCAACGCGCCATCTTCGGTGGTGCGCGCGGCCTGCCTCTATGCGATCCGTTGCCTCAGCGACCTGCCCGTGCCGCTCAATGACGGCTTCCTCCGCCCGGTCATCATCCGCATTCCGCAAGGCTCCATGCTCGCGCCCGCTTATCCGGCGGCGGTGGTGGCGGGCAATGTCGAAACCAGCCAGATGGTCACCGATGCGCTGATGGGCGCGATGGGTGCCATGGCCGCCAGCCAGGGGACGATGAACAATTTCACCTTTGGCGATGCGCGCCACCAATATTACGAGACGATTGCGGGCGGCGCAGGCGCGGGTCCGGGCTTTGACGGTGCCGATGCGGTGCAGACGCATATGACCAACAGCCGCCTGACCGATCCCGAAATCCTCGAAATGCGCTTTCCCGTGTTGCTGGAGGAATTCGCCATCCGCCACGGCTCGGGCGGGCAAGGGCAATGGCACGGCGGCGATGGAGCAATCCGCCGCATCCGCTTCCTAGAACCCATGCAGGCCAATGTCCTTTCCGGACGCCGCAAGCAGGCGCCCTTCGGCCTGTCGGGCGGCGGGGACGGTGCCTGCGGAAGCAACCGCATCTATCGGCGCGATGGCAGCGTGGAGGAGCTTGCCGCAACTTCCGCTGTGGAGCTGGAGGCGGGTGATGTCTTTGCCATCAAGACACCCGGCGGTGGGGGTTATGGTAAGCGCTAAGTTTTGCCGCTGGGCGGGAGAGATTTCGCCCACACCGGGGACACCGTATCTCGGTGTCCCCGCTCGCAATGCGTGAGACAGGCAATTAAGGGGTAAAGTAAAGTGTCACCGTAACTCCAAAGGCTAAGAGAGTTCTCGCCTACCCGGGGACACCGTATTCGGTGTCCCCGTATGCGACTACAGCGCGACGCCGCCGGGGACATGCTGTTGCGTGTCCACGCGCACGGTCATGAGGAACCGTCTATTTGGGGGTTAAGCAAGGTGTCACCGTAATTCTGTCAACGTAATTCTTTGGCAGTGGGTATTCCGAGAAATTTCAGCGATTTCCACTTGCATTCGAAATCCGTTCCCGCATTGATGGTGGTCGGAGGGTTTGATGATTCTGGGTCGTATTACTCAGCGGGTACTTGCACCGCTATTTGCGCCCTTGCACAATTTTCGACCCATCGCCCTTGGATATCGCCGTAGTGCTGTAATGGCAGCGCTTCTCTTTCTTCCCACATGTTCAAGCTATTCTGCGGGTGATCAGCAGGTGATATATATTCCTACTGAAAATGGTGTTGTTGCGGAGAGAGTGAGTACTGGGTCGAAGTCATCTAATTCGGGAGAGTTGGCATCCGACCAGTCCTCAAATAGCCCCGCGAACACAATTGCGGGATTAGAGATTTTAGGGCCGGTCGGGCAGGCAATATCTCAGCTAATCAGATACGATATCGGTAGCTCAGAGTGTCTCCGTCGTCACTATTCGTCGACTACGGGGGGCGCTGACCTTGATGCTGCCTATCGTTGCTTTGACAACATCGCAGTGCCGGCGAGCTGTGAGGGACTGCGCAGTCCGATCGCCAGGCTTGTCAACCTGTCTGTTGCAGACCGGTCGTACGATGCGTTGCTTCCTTCTTTGAGTAGCCTGCAGCGACGCTGCGGGGTCTCTCTAGCCGATTATGTCGTTCAACCCGATCAACGCGAGCAAACAATCTTGGACGTGGCAATCATTTTTTCGGGTCGTGGAGACAGTGTCGCCAACCTTCATTTTCAAACGTCACATTTCTTGTCTCGCCTGTGCGAACGGGTGCTTGGGGCGAATTGGTCATCGTCGCGTGTTGCAGACATGTTGCTTTGTGCTCGAATTAGCTCGGGCGGGCCGTTGCGCGGCCGCGACTACTATCTTGAACGAATTGAAGGACTTGGTGAGAACTAATAGGTGTCGGAAGAATTACGGTGGAATTACGGTGACACTTTACTTTACCCCTAAATAGGCTTCGCTTGCGGGGACACGGAATACCATGTCCCCGTGTGAGGTGGGTGCCTGTCGCGGGCACGCCATAATCCCCTTTCCTACACCCCCATCACCACCGCATAGTCCGGACCTGTTCTTTCCACCGTCCGGCTCCCCCTGACGCAGTCCATGCGCCATGCTCCACACCCTCCCGCGGGGAGGGAGGCTTTTCTTCCTTTGGACAGTGTTAAATGTGTAAAGCCAGCAAGGCATGACTTTGCCCATCGTCCCGCAGAATTTGCGCAAAATCCATATCTGGGCACGCATCATTGCAATGCGTCCCACCTCGCCAATCTGCATCGGGCGCGCCGTTGTGGCGGCGTTCTCTCCCTCCAAGGAAAAGCAGATGAGGTATATATGAAGACAATTGCAGCAGCCCTCCTGATCGCAGGCCTGGCCGCCAGCGCGGCCCCGGCATCGGCCGAGGAATTTGACGGTCCCTATGTAGGCGTGGCGGCGGGTTTTACCCGCGACGAGGTTGGCCCCTCCTTGCCGCAGGACGTGACAATCAGCGGCGATCGCGGCCAGGACGCCGTCTATTTCCAGGGCTTTGCCGGATACAACCTTGCCGTGGCCCCGCGTGTGCGGGTTGGTGCGGAAGCGGCTTTCGGTATCGGCGCCGACGACGATTTCGTTGCGTCGGTTGCGGATACGTCTCTTGCCATCGATCCCGAATACAGCTTCGAATTCACCGGCCGTGTCGGCTACCTCGTAACCGACAGGCTGCTCGCCTATGCCCGCGGCGGTTACCAGAATGCCCGCGTCGAATTCGAACTGGCGGAGGCCGGTTCGACCGTGCTGCGCGACAAGGACAACCTCGATGGTTGGCTGGTCGGCGGCGGGCTCGATTATGCGATAAGTGACCATTTGAGCACCCGCGTCGAATACCGTTACGTCGATCTCGGCAATGACGGCGCCAGCTGGGAC
>CAJXLD010000032.1 GCA_913055595.1 uncultured Altererythrobacter sp. | reverse complement strand
CTCAAGGAAACCGGCCCCCGCCTGCTGGCATCGCTCACCCCGCGTGAAGAACGCGTGCTGCGCATGCGCTTCGGCATCGGTATGAACACCGATCACACGCTGGAGGAAGTCGGCCAGCAGTTCAGCGTGACGCGCGAACGCATCCGCCAGATCGAGGCCAAGGCATTGCGCAAGCTCAAGCACCCGTCCCGCTCCCGCAAGATGCGCAGCTTCCTGGATCAGTAGAAGACTCTGACCTTAAAGGTTATGGCAGGGGCGTTCTGGCAGTGAGATTTCCCCTTGTCGGTCGCCCCAAAGCCTGCGAGATATTGACCGCCTAACATATTGGTACTTGGGGGATTCTCAATGAAAGCGATTGCCTGTGCGTTGGCGGCACCACTGCTGCTGTTATCCATTCCTGTAACGGCTTCTGCGCAAGCGGTCGCCGCCGAAGCTACTGAGCACCGCCAGCAACTTGCCCGTGAGATTATCGAGCGAGGTTTTCCCGAAGAAACGCGTATGGACGTGTTTGGCGGTGTCATGCAGCAAGTTGTCGCACAATTGAATGCCTCCCAACCCCAACTCGGACAGGATCCTGAAGTCCAGGACGTTATTCAGCGTTTCCAGCAGCGGGCAATCGGTTTGGGTATGCAGACCTTGTCTGGCCACATGTCTGACATGATGGACGGCCTTGCTGTCTCATATGCTGAAACCTTCACTCTGGATGAATTGCAGGCCTTTCACGCGTTCGTGATGTCACCGCAAGGGCATGGTTTCCTGGCCAAATCTTCAATGGTTTCGGCCCATCCGGCTTTTGCGGCAGCCAATCAGGCTTACATCAACGAGTTCATGGCCCAGCTTCCCCAGCTGCAGCAGGAGTTTCGAGAAGAACTTGAGGCGGTCCTTCTTGCCGAAGCGGATGAACCTACCCAATCCTGACTTCCAACGTCGGCGAGCAATCATTTTCATGATTGCGCACCAGTCGTAAGATTTTCTCTCTTCGGCTATCGGAATGTGGTGCTCTCTGGGCTAAACATGTCACAACTGGACAATGGGAGGGGAATAGAATGATGTTTCGGATCAAGGCCTTTGCGGGCGGACTAGCGGTATTGCTTTCATTGACGGTGAGCCCGTCGCTGGCAACGGCACAGGATTGCGACCGCGCCTGTCTCGGCAATCTCGTCACGCAATATGCCGAGGCCGTGCTGGCACACGATCCCTCGCTTCTCCCGCTAGCAGATGACGCCGAATATACGGAAGGTGGTCGCGCCGTCGCGATGGGTGAAGGCGCCTGGCAGATCATCACCGCTCAGGGCAGCTTCCGCCACGATTATCTCGACACCACCCGCCAGGTTGCAGCCTCGCATATCCACTTCCTTGAAGGGGACATGCCAGTACTGATGTCGGTCGCCCTTCATGTGGACGATGGCAAGATCAGCGGCATCGAGACGATCGTTGCCCGCATCACGCCGGATTCACCGTTCCAGCCTTCGCAATTGCATGAACCAATCCGTGGCATGGATACGCCTGTGCCAGACGGTATGCGCATGTCCCGTGAGGACATGATCGATATTGCACTGAGCTATGCCGAAGGGTTGAGGGTCGGCAATTTCCTGGATTCGAACACGCCCTTTGCGCCGGAAGTCTATCGCGTCGAAAACGGCGTGATTACTGCAGGACAGGGGTGTTTTGGTGCCGTCTGCGGACTCTACGACCAGCGCATCATGGTGCACCCCGGCCTCATCCCCAGCGTTGTCGCCGTGGATGAGGAAAACGGCACCGTGCTGCTGTGGATGAACTTCGGTTTCACCGATTCCTATGGGCCCGGTACGGCGCTAGTCACCATGGAGGCCTTCAAGATCTGGGGTGGATCAATCCACGCGATCAATGCCTTCTTCGACTTCCTGCCGATTGGCAGATCGCGTGGATGGCCCTCAGAAGAGCGCGTACCGCGCGTATACTAGGCCGCTTCTGACAAGTGCAGTTCGTGGCTGACGCAGCCGACATGGCGATGATCGGTGCCGCAACAGCCGCCAACTACCTTGAGTGCTGGCAGGAGCCTGGCCAGTTCCGCGTGTAGATGCCCGAATTCCTCCGGATCGCCCTGGTCCAGCTCTTCCGCCTCGTCCAATTCCGCATGGCTGAGGCGCGAGGCATTGGCGCGCAACCCACCGATCCGTGAGGTCCAGCTCTCGCCATTGGCCACCGCATCACGGAAGTGATCCGGATGGGCACAATTGACCATGTAATAGGCAGGCGCATTGCCGGTTGCCGCATCGACCGCCTCGATTGCCTCGCCGAGGAGGTCACCGGTCGGCAGGCGGCCGTCGGTCTCTACTGTGAAAGAGATCACTACAGGTAGACCCGCCTCCTTCGCTGCCTGGGCAATGCCGATTGCCTCTGCGATATTGGTCATGGTGATGGCGGAGATCATGTCCACGCCGGATTGCGCGAAGACTTCTATCTGGCGGCTATGCACCTCTTTGGCTTCGGC
Organism: uncultured Altererythrobacter sp.; assembly: GCA_913055595.1. GTDB lineage: Bacteria > Pseudomonadota > Alphaproteobacteria > Sphingomonadales > Sphingomonadaceae > Alteraurantiacibacter. Next base: position 11,789 of record CAJXLD010000032.1, on the reverse strand, counting down.
TGCGGTCAACGAGCCGCCCGGCTTGTAGCCATCGTCTGCCGGGCCGACCACGCCGTTCACCAGAACCGGTGAGACCCGATCCTGCCATCGCGCACGGATATCCTTGGCAAAGGCCACTGCCTTGCCGCTCATGGCGAGCAACTCGTCCTCGCTCACGCCCAACTTCTCTGCCCAGACAGGGCAACCACGCCAGGTATTCGTATCGAGCACGAAACCCGTTCCGGCCCGTTCTGCCAGTTCCAGTAAACCATCGAAATAGCTGTTGAGTGCTGTCCGTGCGGCCTCATCATCGATCAGGACAAGCGCGGCAAATTCAGGCGCTTCGAAGCCCTGCTGGAAAAACAGCCAGGTTTCCATTCCTCCATCAGTCAGGAACGGCTTCTTGGCTTCTAAGAGCGCGTTAAACTGTGACATTTCCCTTCTCCAACTCTGTAAATGAATGTGAGGGGCTTGTGCCGATACCTGTATAGCATTCCTAGCCGACCCGTGGTGCAGCAGGTTGTGATTTTTATTTCACGTAAATTCAATGATATGTATCGTAAAGAACGCCCAGGTTCTTTCGACAGTCGGCAAAAACTGTACCACGGGTACAGTACTGCCGGTACGGATTTTGAGGAGTCGAGATGTCCCGTGGTAGCGAAACACGCGACAGGATCATGGATGTGGCGCAGGATGCGATCCTGGCCAAAGGCTTCGATGCTACCTCGATAGAGGAAATCGTCGCCAACGCAGAAATCACCAAGAGCGGCTTTTTCTATCACTTCAAGGACAAGAATGCGCTCGCCCATGCCCTGATCGAACGGCACATCGTGATCGAGGATGAAATCTTCGACGATCTTGAAGCGCGTGCCAAGGAACTCTCTGACGATCCGCTGCAGCGGATGCTGATCGGGCTGAAGCTCCTCGCCGAATTGCTGGACGACATTCCCGATGGCCATCCGGGATGCATTGTCGCCACTGCCGCCTATCAGGATCGCTTATTCGACAAGGATGTCCGCGAAGCCAATCTGCGCGCTGTTCTTGGGTGGCGCCAGCGCTTCAAGCGCCAGTTCGAAGAGATCGCAAAGCTCTATCCGCCCAAGGAAGACGTGGATCTTGCTGCCCTTGCCGACATGGTCAGCAGCACCGTCGAAGGCGGCCTTGTGATGTCGCGGGCATTGAACAACCCGGCCATCACCTCTGAACAGGTGATGCTGCTGCGTTCCTACGTGAAACTGCTGTTTGCGCCGCGAATGCACTAGCTGCCGGCTTGCAGACTGTTACAGCCCGCCCGAGCCGGCATATGGTGGAACAGTCTCGGCAATAGGGTCCAGCATCACCCATAGCGCTATCGCTACCCCTCCGGTCGCGGAGAGTGCTGCCCCGCGCCAGCGGAACTTCCGCTCCAGTCCCGGCCAGAATGGTATAAGGACCAGTGCAATGATGCTGGCGGGAAGGATGGCCTGCAAAGCCAGCATATTGACCAGCCCCTGAAGAACGAGGTGCCCCAGGGACAGGAGATAGCCGGTTGCGATCGCAGCCATGAAAGCCGCAGCCATTCTCACAGCGCGACTGTCAAAGTGCTGCATTGCAAGGTTCGTTGCACCCGCGACAAACAGCGGAATAACAACGAAATAGGCTGCGCTGGGCGCGAGATATTGGATCAACGCTGCGATCAAAGTGATGGGAAGTGCAATTCCCAGGCTGCGACTTGGGCTGGGCTTGTTCGAAGGGAGAAAGGCAAGCAAGGCTGCAATGCACAGCAGCACAGCCATCCATTCCAACCGGGGAACAGCGGCGAGACGGTCGTAATAATTCTGCGCTCCGGTCGCCTGTGACAATATATTCACGCCTTCGAGCAATATCGCTCCCAACAGGACCAGCCCCAGCATCCTCGCCGCGCCGAATGTGGTCTCCTTCAAGGACCAGCTCTTCCGCGCCGCAAATGCAAAGCATGAAAACCCGCCAACCAGGAAAAGCCAATCCAGCCAAGCAGGATAGGAAACGGCAAACAGGCCGAACAGGTCGAACAGCGTTTGGTCGGGACTTTCTTGTGGCAGCGTATCTGCATTGAGCAGGGCTCGCGCCAGTGCGAGCGTCTGATCACCCATATGCTGGAGAGTGCCCTGATCAAGGTTTTCCGGCGTTGCCAGCGGTGAGTGGTAGAGACTAGCCTTGCCGATAAAGGCGAGATTGTAGCCCATGAGCCTCTGCTCAAGCGCGGGGGTGAGATCGGTATCGTTCGGCATGATCCGGTAGACCAGCACCGCCAGTGAAGAGGTGCTGGGATTGCCAACGTGGCTGGCATAGAAATCAGCGATCTCCCCGTTCCCGGCATTGGTCTGGAACATATAGGTTCGGCCGCCAGCGCCGCGTGCTTCGAGATTGACGATTGCGCCAATCTGCTTGGCCAGCGGATCATTCTCGAAGAACGCCCTCGCCCCGTTGAGATGTAATTCCTCCCCGTCGCTGAACAACACCAGCAGGTCGCGCTTGTGCTGCCCCCCAGCATTGAGCGCACGGATGCTCTCGAGAATGCTCGCAAGTCCTGCACCATCGTCTGCCGCACCGGGCGATGCCCATACGGAATCATAATGCGCCATCAGCAGGATAGGCGCGAGATCGCGATCCGTTCCGGGCAGGACACCCAGCAAGCTGTGCGTCTTAAGCGGTTCGGATGCATCCCCGCCCCATTGTTCAAGCCGCGCCATTCCTTGCGGAGCGAGCGGTGCAACGAGGACAGTCACTTCGAAGCCCATTTCTTCGAGCCGGCCGGAAAGATATTGCCCAAGCTCCGAATTCGCCTGCGATCCGGTCGGATGCGGTTCGCTTGCTATCCGGCGGACATCGATCATGGCCCTCGCCGCGGAAAATTCAGTCACGGGCGCATCGACTGGCTTGGGCGATGGAAGCAGGTTCCCCAGAAATGCCAGGCCAACCGACACAGCCAGTATGGCCAGAAACAGGTTCCACTGCCGTAGCATCCATCAACTCCCACACCCGATTGCCGGGCGTTTGCCCTGTCATGTTGAACGGGTTTCGCGTTTGCTACACAATGGCAAGCCCATGTTCCACCAACGGCATCTCACGCCAGACAGGGGAACTTGGCTCGGTTAAGCAGCCTCCGGCACCCATACCGCGCCTTTGATGTGCCGGATCAGCCCTTCGTCATCCAGGATGTAATGGATGTAGAACTCCACCGGTACGGTTACACCGACGGGAACGGGCGTCATGCCCGGATAGCCGCGCGCGTCCAGCTCCTTCTGTGTCAGTTCCTTCAAGCCAGTGAAGTGGATCACGACATTGGCAACGAAGCCGCTCCTGCCCGGGAAGAACTCCTTGAACTCTACCTCCTCGCGACAAAACGCGTGGAAGAAAGCATAGAATTCCCGGAAGGCGGCTTTGCCCCTCACGGCAAATCCGGCATTCTCCAGCACAAAGTCATCGGCAAAGAATGTCTCGAGCGTTTCATAATCGCGGGCGTTGAAGGCGGAAATGTAGCGGTGATAATCGTCTTCTGTCATGGCAGAAGGCTACAGGGAGCAATGCTGGAAACAAGAGTACTTCCGGCAATTTCTTGGGGAATGAATACGATATGAGCATTGTCAGGCGTGTGATGGGAAAGCGGAATATCTGTGGTGCGTTGGGTGCATTCGCTGCCCTTGCCCTGTCAGCCGCTCCTGCCTCGGCGCAATCACTCGACGCAGATCTGCTTACGGCAGGTGAAGCGATTTACGAGACGAGCTGCGCCGCCTGTCACGAGAACGCGGGATCGCACGCTCCAAGCCGCGCCGCACTTTCCACCCTGTCGCCCGAAGTGGTGCTGCGCGCCTTGGTCGATGGACGGATGCAGCAAGAAGCGGCCAACCTTTCTGATGATGAAAGAACGGCAGTCGCGCAGGTGATATCTGGCCGTGCCCTGGGCAGTACCGCACCGGCGACACCTGTGCTGATGTGTGAGCCGGGAACCTCTCCCTTCGAACGCGACCGCCCGCCCGCATTTCATGGATGGGGTCTCGATGCGCACAATAGCCACTCCATCCCCACCGAGCAGGCCGGTCTTGCTGCGGCGGACCTGCCCCGCCTCACTTTACGCTGGGCCTTTGCCGTTCCCGATGCGATCGAAATGCGCGCGCAGCCTGCCATCGCCGGCGGAGCAATCTATCTCGGCGGCACCAACGGCGTGCTTTATGCGCTGGATGCAGACACTGGTTGCGTACGTTGGACCTATCAGGCGCAATCGGGAATCCGTTCTGGCGTTACGATCAGCGCGTGGGAGGCAGGCGACGAAGGCGCCCGCCCCCTCGCATATTTCGGAGACAATGTCGGCAACACCTATGCGGTGGACGCGATCACCGGTGAAGAGGTGTGGACACGTCATGTTCATGACCATCCCGCCACCACGTTGACTGGTCCCGCTACCTTGTCAGGCGATACGCTCTTCGTGCCGATCTCCTCCAACGAGGAAGGCAGTGCGGCCTTCCCCGGCTACGAATGCTGCACCTTCCGCGGGTCGTTGCTGGCTCTCGACGCACGCACCGGGGAAGAACGCTGGCGCAGCTGGCTCGTGGACGAACCGCAACCGCAGGGCACCAATTCGCAGGGGACAGTTACGCGCGGCCCATCGGGCGTGCCTGTATGGTCTGCGCCTCTGGCAGATCGCGAACGTGGGCTGCTCTACCTCGCAACCGGAAACAACTATTCACATCCAGCTTCACCTCACAGCAGCGCCATTGTCGCGCTGGACATGAAAACGGGTGCCATCCGCTGGAGCCGGCAACTCATGGAAGGTGACCTTTGGAACGTCGCTTGCTGGGCCGGCGCGAGCGGCCCCAATTGTCCTGAGGATACCGGGCCCGATGCAGACTTTGGCGCGGGTGCGATCCTGGCAGAGGGTAACGACGGGAAGACCTATCTGCTGGCAGGCCAGAAGTCCGGCGTAGCCCATGGACTCGATCCGGACACGGGAGAGGTGATCTGGCAGACGCGCGTCGGCCGTGGCGGCGAGCTTGGTGGCATTCATTTCGGTATCGCGGCCGAAGGTGGTAGGCTCTTCCTTCCGGTCAATGACGAGGAAAACGGCGCTGATTACGGTGCACCTGGCCGCCCCGGTATCTACGCGCTGGATATCGCGACAGGTGAAGTGCTGTGGAGCAGCCCGGCCACGAATGTCTGCAATGGAAAGGCACTGTGCGCACCCGGTTATTCGGCTGCGATTACGGTAACCCCGGAGCTGGTCCTGGCCGGAAACACCGATGCCCATTTCCGCATTCTGGATGCAGCGAGTGGCGAGATATTGTGGGATCTCGACACCGACCGCGCCTTTGAGAGCGTCAACGGCACATTGGGCCATGGCGGATCGATGAGCGGCGGGGCTGCTCCTGTCCTCCATGACGGCCAGTTGCTTATCAGCTCGGGCTACGCATTTCTGGACAAGATTCCGGGCAATGTGCTGCTCGTTTATGGATTGGAGTGAGACTGGTTTTTCCGCATCTCGTCTGCGTTGCTTGTCCTTCTTCGTGCACCTCAAGTAATTCGACGGGGAGAACGGTCTTTTGCGGTAGCATCCGTGGCGTGCAGTCACTATGTGCGCAGGCATGAAGATAGCAATCGCCTCCGATCATGCCGCCGTCGACATGAAAGCAGCCCTTGCAAACTGGTTGAGGGAATCCGGTCACGAGGTCACCGATCTCGGTGCGGACAGCAAGGATTCCGTCGATTACCCCGACTATGGCTATGCGTTGGCCGAACATGTCGCTGCCGGCAAAGCAGAGCGCGGAGTCGCCTTGTGCGGTACCGGTATTGGCATTTCAATTGCCGCCAACCGCCATTCCGCCATTCGCTGTGCAGTTGTGACAGAGCCCTTCTCTGCTCAATTGGCCCGCGACCACAACGATGCCAATATCCTCGCCCTTGGTGAACGCATCCTCGGTCTGGAAATGGCCAAGGCTTGCCTCAAGGCATTCATCGAAACCGAAAGCGGCAGCGGTGAACGTCACGCCCGCCGCATCGGCAAATTGACCCATCCCCCTGTGGAAGCTTGAGTATGAGCACGATCACCCAACCCTCCGAACCGCTAGACCGCTTTTGGCAAGACGATCTCGCTACGGCTGATCCCGAAGTGTCTGCCATTATCGGTCGTGAGCTGGGTCGCCAGCGGGACCGGATCGAGCTGATCGCGAGCGAGAATATCGCCAGCCCCGCCGTGCTCGAAGCCACGGGCTCTGTCTTCACCAACAAATATGCCGAGGGCTACCCAGGCAAACGCTATTATGGTGGCTGCGATTATGCCGACGAGGTGGAAACGCTCGCCATAGAGCGCGCGAAGAAGCTTTTCGGAGCCAATTTCGCCAACGTGCAACCCAATTCCGGTTCACAGATGAACCAGGCAGTGTTCCTTGCCCTGCTCAATCCGGGCGATACGTTCATGGGGCTCGACCTCGCTTCGGGCGGTCACCTGACGCACGGTTCGCCGGTGAACATGAGCGGCAAGTGGTTCAACGCCGTGCCTTATGGTGTGCGCCGCGAGGACAGCCTTATCGATATGGATCAGGTCCGCAAGCTGGCGCGTGAGCACAAGCCCAAGCTGATTATCTCGGGCGCGACAGCCTATCCGCGCCAATGGGATTTTGCCGCATTTCGCGAGATTGCCGACGAGGTGGGCGCCTATCTTCTGGCCGACATGTCGCATTTTTCCGGCCTGGTCGCCGGTGGCGCGCATCCCAACCCCTTCCCGCATGCCCATATCGTCACATCGACAACGCATAAGAGCCTGCGCGGCCCGCGTTCGGGCATCATCCTTTGGAATGACGAGGAACTGACCAAGCCGATCAACATGGCGGTCTTCCCCGGCATGCAAGGTGGCCCGCTGGTGCATATCATCGCTGCCAAGGCCGTAGCCTTCGGTGAAGCGCTGCGTCCCGAGTTCAAGACTTATGCTGCGTCCATCGTGGAGAATGCCAAGGCACTCGCATCGAGCCTTGAGGAAAGCGGGCTCAACATCGTGTCGGGGGGCACGGACAACCACCTAATGCTGGTCGACCTCACACCCAAGGATGTGACCGGCAAGGCAGCGGAAAAGGGCCTCGATCGCGCTTTCCTGACCTGCAACAAGAACGGTATCCCGTTCGATACCAAGTCACCCTTCGTCACCTCAGGTGTTCGCCTGGGAACACCGGCGGGCACGACGCGCGGTTTTGGCCCCGCCGAATTCCGCAAGGTAGGCCAGCTGATCGCCGAAGTGGTCGACGGCATGAGTCGTAACGGCGAAGAAGGCGATGCCCAGGTAGAAGAGCGCGTCCGCAGGCAGGTTACCGAATTGTGCGAGGCATTCCCTGTTTATCCCGGGAGGTAATTGCGATGAATGATCAGAAGGATCCGATCGACAACAAAATTCTCGTTGATGCCGTGGACGAGATCAAGGGAATGGGCCGCGAAGGTATGGCGCACCCCTCCACAAAGCCGGTCCTGATTGGTGCTGGGGTCGGTGCAGTCGTAGCTGGGGTGCTGCCAGTCGTTACCTGGCCCATCGGGCTTGCGGCGGGCGCTGCCGTGATGATCTACAAACGCATTCGTCCTTGAAAATGCGCTGAATCACCATGCGCTGCCCCTTCTGTGCCCATGAAGAGAGCCAGGTAAAGGATTCCCGGCCGACAGAGGACAACACTGCGATCCGCCGTCGTCGGCAGTGCGAAAGCTGTGGTGCTCGGTTCACCACTTTCGAGCGCGTACAATTGCGCGATGTTGCCGTGATCAAGAATGATGGAAAGCGCGAGGCGTTCAACCGCTCCAAGATCGAGCAAAGTGTTTCGCTCGCGTGCCGCAAACGCGGGATCGAGCAAGAACGGATAGACCAGCTCGTGTCCGGCATCCAGCGACAGGTCGAAACTGCCGGCGAAAGCGAAGTCCCCTCCGAACGGATCGGCGAAATGGTTATGGACGGTCTGCGCCAGATCGATTCCGTCGCCTATATCCGCTTCGCCTCGGTCTATCGCGATTTCGGCGAAGCCAAGGATTTTGAGGATTTCGCCAGCCAGGTCCGCGATGTCGGCGGAGACTAGGCCTCCCGTCATCGTGCTCGTGCGCCCGCAATTGGGCGAGAATATCGGCAAGGCGGCAAGGGCCATGCTCAATTTCGGCCTTACCGAGATGCGTATCGTCGCACCGCGCGATGGCTGGCCCAATCCATCCGCGGGCCCGGCGGCCGCGGGAGCGGATGTAGTCCTGGACAGAGCGGAGATTTTCGAAACGACCGCCGAAGCACTGGCCGATTGCACTCATGTCTATGCCTCTACTGTCCGGAAGCGCGGTATGACCAAGGACGTGGTTACGCCCGAACAGGCGGCCCGAGAAATTGCCGTGCACCCCGGTCGCAGCGCCATCATGTTCGGTCGCGAGGCTTCGGGGCTGGAATCCGAAGACGTCGCCCTCGCCCGCAAGTTATTGACCGTGCCGATTAACCCGGAATTCGGCTCGCTCAACCTGGCGCAGGCTGTAATCCTGTGCGCCTATGAATATTCCAAGCATTGCGATCTTGCGATGCCCACGATGGAGGATATTCCTCCCCCTGCCCCGCAGGATGAGCTTGATGGGCTTATCGCTCATCTGGAAAATATGCTGGAGCCTAAGGGATATTTCTTTCCGGAAGACAGGGCGGAAGCAACAAAGCGCACACTGCGATCTGTATTGACCCGTCCGGGATGGAATTCCTTGGAAATAAGAACATTAAGGGGCGTGCTGAGTAGCTTGCAGAAATGCGACAAATAGCGACAGACTAGGTTCAGATTCCAATGCTATAGCCGCTGGGAAATCTTTGGAGGAAATTATGAATAAGTTTGCGTTGGCTACGGTTCTTGGTCTTGCCTGTATCGGCACCTCGGTTTCGGCACAGGATCAAGACGAACAGGAAGCTAACCGTCAATCTACGAATGCCCAGCAGCAGCAGCCTCAATCGAACGCCTCGGAAGAGGAAGAAGAGAGTGAAAGGGTCATTTGTCGCAGCGAGCCGGTACTTGGCTCACGTACAAGAGTGAACCGGGTCTGCATGACCAAGGCACAGTGGGATTATCAGGCAGAACGCACCCGTGAGGAAGTCAACCGCATGGGCCGGAACTCCAACACGTTTGGTGAGCAATAGTCCCTCTCCTTCCGATCACGGGTAGAAAAACTTGACATTCATGGGCGCGCGGCTAAACGCGCGCCTTCACTTCGTCTGACTGCATTAAGCAGACTTACGATTGGCCCCGCACCCCGGTGAAGCGGTGGCCGCGCCTTGGAATTGCCAGGGCGGTGCGTTGCCGGGTTTGAGCGCCATCATTGGGGTGGCGACGCAAATTGGAGAAGACCATGACGAAGCGCACCAGCGCCAAGCATAAGCTCGACCGTCGTATGGGCGAAAACATTTGGGGTCGCCCGAATTCCCCGGTCAACAAGCGTTCTTATGGCCCCGGCCAGCACGGCCAGCGCCGCAAAGGCAAGATTTCCGATTTCGGACTGCAGCTGCGCGCCAAGCAGAAGCTGAAAGGCTATTACGGCGACGTGACGGAAAAGCAGTTTCGCCGCACATATAAGGAAGCTGCGGCGATGAAGGGCGATACCGGTCAGAACCTGATCGGTCTGCTTGAACGCCGCTTGGACATGATTGTCTATCGCGCAAAATTCGCTCCCACGATCTTCGCAGCGCGCCAGATCGTTTCGCACGGCCACATCCGCGTGAACGGCGTGAAGTGCAATGTTGCCAGCCGCCGTATCGATGTTGGCGATGTGATCTCTCTGGGTGACAAGGCCAAGGAAATGGCGCTGGTTATCGAAGCGCAGAGCCTTCCTGAGCGAGACATCCCAGATTATGTCGTTCCCGATGGCACCGACAAGGTCACCTATACGCGCGTGCCCAAGCTTGACGAAGTGCCATACCCCGTGACCATGGAACCGAACCTGGTGGTCGAGTTCTACTCGCGCTAATTTGGTACAATATTGAATTCCAAAAGGGCGGTCCTGCAGGGCCGCCCTTTTTCATTGTACCAGATGTGCTTCCAAGAAATATTCGTGAGCTCTTCCTGATGTACCTTATCAGCCGCCGAGGTCTTCTCGCGTCACTTCGATAAAGGCGCCTACTGGAATGGCCCGGGGCGCAAAGCCAGGGGGAGCATTGCTTCCCGGAGAGAGTTCCAAGCCAGCGTCATTGTCGACAACCAGCTTGGCCCAGAGTGAATCACCTTCCTTGAACCAAGCGGTTTGATTGGCCGCACGCAGATCCTCGAGGCTATCTGCCTGCACTGCGCCGGTAGCAGCCGCATAGCCCGGAAGTTCCAATATAACCGAAGAGCCATTGTCCATTTCGGTCAGTGACATGGTCAGCGCTTCTCGTGACGTTTCCACCCGCAGCTCAGCACCGGCCCCAATGGTAGTTTCTCCGACATACTCGTAACGTTTGCCATCGCGTTGGAGGATGATTGGGTTCGTGATCGGGCCGGCCGAAAAGCCACTGAAATTGCCGGCGATGCTGAAACGGCCCATGTCCCCCGTGCAAATCGCCGCATTCCAGCTTTGCCTGATTTCACACGCTTCTTCGTGGGATGCGATACCGTTGTCGATCACGATATAGGCACCAGGAATGTCCGTGATTGAGCCGTCAAGGTCACGGAATGCAGCGCTCTTGTAAGCAGAGCTACGTCCATAATCGGAAGCCCAGCGGCGCTGTATTGGCGGGAAACTGACTGGCTGTGCGTTCTCGAACTCCACATCCTGGACGAAGTTCTCCGTACTCATGCCGAAGCTGGTGAACAGAAGATAGGAAAGTGCCCCGGCATCGCGAAGCTGGTTGGGCTGGAAGTTGACGAACTTGGTGTTCACCACCTCATGATGGAAGTCGTAATATTCGTAACCGCGGATCGGAAAATCTGCAGCTGCGCTGGGCAGGCTGCGGCCATAGGCGATTTCCTCGGGCGTGGTGGGATTGCCCACATTATCGGTTTCGCCCACGAACAAGGAGTCTTCCACACGTGAAGTGTAAGCAGCAGCACCGGGTATGCCCGATGCATGGGTGAAACCAATCGCATTATCGGCCAGTTTCAGGCCGGTATAAAGGTGCAATTCTCCCCTGCCCCAGACCGCCCCGTTGCGGTTCTTGTAGCCGGTGAAATTCTCGAAATGGGTAACCAGAATTTCGCTGGTTGGATCGGTTGGGTCGGCGTACGCGGTAAGATTGGGTCCGGCAATGCCGAACCTGCCATCTGGACCAGGGCCACGGTCGAGCATGAGTCCATCGAAATTGGAATGGGCTACATTGCCGCTGAATTCGCGCAAGGGCGTCCGTCCGGGCCAGGTATTGGCGCTGATTTCCGTCCCCTCGAATTGTCCGGTCGGATGCGTGGGAAAGGCCATCCAGAAGCCTATCTGATCGGAACCGGCGGCCACGTTGTCGCGATAGATGTTGTCGGGATTGGTGATCCAGAAGGTAGAAACCGTATTGTCCGAAGGTATCAACACATGTTCTGAATCCTGCCCGGCAGTGGACTGGTGGGCCAGAAACAGGTTTGTCGGCTCACAAGGAAGCGTCGGATGGCATTTGGTCTGGATGCCGAGGTTCTTGACGAAGCGGTTGCCGGTTTCGATGCCGTCTTCGAGGAAGAAGCAGTGGCCGATGGTGTTGTAGGTGACGTTGTTTTCGATCTGCAGATTGTCGGTGCCATGCACGGTCACGCAGCGGCTATAGGTGTCATGGATCGCGGCGTTGCGGATGTACTGACCCTGTCCCTCGCCAATGAGGTGCCAGTGGATCGGATAGCGCGCCAGCGTCAAATGCTGGCCCA
>CAJXLD010000031.1 GCA_913055595.1 uncultured Altererythrobacter sp. | reverse complement strand
TTATGTTTGGAGGATGGCGATCGAAAGTCTGCTACTGACCATTGAAGGCTCGCTCGCAATTGGAGCAGTCCTAGGTTTAATCATTGGAATCTTGCTTCCGCGCCCCAAGTTTGGGTGCGTGGTGCTATTGGTGGTGCCGGTAGCAATGATCTTCTTCATTAGCTGGTGGCAGGACCAACATCCGGAAAACTTGCGGTCAACAAGTGGACTCGATTTCGTGTTCGGACCCATTTGGCCAAGCCTTGGAGCGGTCGGGGCCTACTTTGTTGGGCTTTGGATTCGCTCTCTATTTGATAGGGACAAATAAGGGCCGCATTCCACTCAATTACCGACATTCTCCTACCGATAGTGCACCAGGCTCAACAGCACGCCGCCCGCGGTGTTGAACCACGCCGAACCGACCACCGCCTCGTGCACCGCGCCTTCGACCAGAATCCAGCCCGCCCCGAACAGCGAATATTTGCTGATGGCGCGCGTAGTCTTCCATTCCTGCAGCAGCAGGGCGCCCGCCATTCCCCATAGGGTGAGGTAGAGCCAGAAGGTCGGGATCGGATCGTCGATCGCCAGCGCGTTGGCCCAGAAGCGGTTCACGCCGGGAGGGATCACTGGCAGCATGGCGAACATGATCATGCGCTTGTGGATCTGCGGGCGGTTGCGGTTGCGGATCGCCATGGTGAACATGATCGCGAAGCCCGCAAAGGCGAGCAGGCCGAGGTAGAGCCCGTCCGTGCCCGGCGGCCGTCCGGCGAAATATCCGGCACCCGATGCGATGAGCTGCATCAGCAGGCCCATCATGATCACCGCCGTGGCATGGGCGATGCCCCCCATCCCGAGACTCCGATGCAGCTTGACGTTGCCCGCGCTTACCAGCCCCGTCTGCACCACCAGCAGCAGCATCCAGCTGACGAACAGCAGTGCATGCAGATGCACGATGGGCGGCGCGGGCGGGAAATTGCCTTGCAGCGCGGGCAGAGCGGAATGCATGCCGAACCCGGCAAAGACGAAGAAGCACATCACCAGCGCCAACCAGAAGAAGAAGGACGGCTGGAACCGGTGGGCGGCGCCCTGCGCCGTGTCTGCGCTTGTCATGAAAAGCCTCTCCCCAGCTGTTCTTTCCTGCTTGCTACCCCACTGTCGCTCCGCCTCCAAGCGACGCATTTCGTGATCCCAAGCTGTGCAGATGCAGCATGGCGATTTTTGCCCCGCAAATTTGCGCTGGATCATCGACAAGCGGCTGAAATTGGCTGAATCGATGTTCGATGGCCATTGATCGAGTGAGTCGATCAAACCAATCGCCACAAAGCGCTTTATTGCACTGCAAAAATCACTATCTGGGCCGCAAGAGTTACAGACATTCAATTCAAACAGGAGTTTTTCGATGGGAATTATCGGCAGCACGATCAAGCCGTTCAAGGCGACCGCTTTCCAGGCGGGCAAGGACTTTTTCGACGTCACGGAAAAGGACATTGAAGGCAAGTGGGCCGTGTTCTTCTTCTATCCGGCCGACTTCACCTTCGTCTGCCCGACCGAGCTGGAAGACCTGGGCGAGAAGTACGCCATGCTGCAGTCCATGGGCGTGGAAGTCTTCGCCGTGTCGACCGACACGCACTTCAGCCACAAGGCCTGGCACGACACGTCCGACAAGATCGGCAAGCTGCAGTATGCCTTCCTGGGCGACCAGCTGCACACGCTGAGCAACAATTTCGGCGTGCTGCGTGAGGAAATGGGCCTGGCCGACCGTGCGACCTTCGTGGTCGATCCCGACGGTGTGATCCAGATCATGGAAATCACCTGCGAAGGCGTGGGCCGCAATGCCAACGAACTGACCCGCAAGATCAAGGCTGCGCAGTACGTCCGCAACAACCCCGGCCAGGTTTGCCCGGCTGCGTGGGAAGAAGGCGCCGATACGCTGGCCCCCTCGCTTGACCTTGTCGGCAAGATCTAAGCCGAAACACAACTGATTAAGTCGATCCCGTCGAAACCGACGGGTCGCTCGAACGGCCCGGGGCGCTTCCATCCCTCCCCCCCCCCAACACCCCGGAAGCCCCCGGGCCGTTTTAATTCCTCCCCTATCTGGGGAGGGTTACCATCCGAAGGATGGTGGAGGGGCACGTTCCCCTTGAAAAGTCGCCTTTGACGAACAGGAGTTCCGCCATGCTCGACGCCAATATGACCCAGCAGCTGAAGCAATATCTCGGCAATTTGCGCGAGCCGATCGAACTGGTCGCGAGCCTGGGCGATGACGCGAAGTCGAGCCAGACGCGCGAGCTGCTGCAAGAAATTGCCGCCCTGTCGGACCTCGTCACCGCCAGCTTCGATGGCGACGACGCGCGCAGGCCCAGCTTTCTTATCCGCCGTGCGTCGGACCACTCCAAGGGCGTCCGCTTCGCTGGCCTGCCCATGGGTCATGAATTTACCTCGCTCGTCCTCGCCCTGCTGTGGGCCGGTGGCCATCCGCCCAAGGTGGAAACCGATGTGCTGGACCAGATCGCCGCGCTCGAAGGCGAGTTCGATTTCGAGATGTATTTCTCGCTCTCCTGCCACAACTGCCCCGACGTGGTGCAGGCGCTGACGCTGCTGGCTCTCCATAACCCGCGCATCACCGCCACGTTGATCGAAGGCGGCAGCTTCCAGCAGGAAGTGGACGAACGCGGCGTGATGGCCGTGCCCGCGACGTTCCTGAATGGCGAGATGTTCGCCAGCGGCAAGATGAGCGTCGAGGAACTGCTGCAGAAGCTCGATACCAACGCCTCTGCCAAGGCCGCGGCCAAGCTGGACGAGAAGGAGCCCTTCGAAGTGCTGGTGATCGGCGGCGGCCCCGCCGGTGCAGCCGCGAGCGTCTACACCGCGCGCAAGGGTTTCAGCACGGGCATCGCCGCCGAGCGTTTCGGCGGTCAGGTGCTCGACACGATGGGCATCGAGAACTTCATCTCCGTTCCCTACACCGAAGGGCCCAAGCTGGCCGCGCAGCTCGAAGCGCACGTCAAGGAATACCCCATCGACGTGATGAACCTCGCGACGGCGAAGAAGCTTATCCCGGCGAGCGAAGTCGGCGGCTATCACCAGGTAGAGTTGGAAAACGGTGCGGTGCTGAAAGGGCGCAGCGTGATCCTCTCCACCGGTGCGCGCTGGCGCAACCTCGGTGTTCCGGGCGAGTTCGAATATCGCAACCGCGGTGTCGCTTATTGCCCGCACTGCGACGGCCCTTTGTTCAAGGGCAAGCGCGTGGCGGTGATCGGCGGCGGCAACAGCGGCGTCGAAGCGGCGATCGACCTTGCCGGTATCGTTGGCCACGTGACGCTGATCGAATTCGATCACCAGCTGCGCGCCGACCAGGTGCTGCAGGACAAGCTGCGGTCCATGCCCAATGTCGACATTGTCGTCTCGGCCCGGACCACCGAAATCACCGGCGACGGTGAACGCGTGTCCGGGCTGGTCTACGAGGACCGCAACGACGACAGCGTACACAAAGTCGATCTCGAAGGCGTCTTCGTGCAGATCGGCCTCGTCCCCAACACCGAATGGTTAAAGGACAGCGGCCTTGAACTGAGCAAGTTCGGCGAGATCGCAATCGATCACAAGGCCGCCACCAACCTGCCCGGCATCTTCGCCGCGGGCGATTGCACCACCGTGCCCTACAAGCAGATCGTCATCGCCATGGGCGAAGGCTCGAAGGCTGCGCTGAGCGCTTTCGATTACCTGATCCGCAATCAGGCACCGGCGGATGAGGCGGTAGCCGCTCAATAGTCGCCTGCCTCAACAGACACACAATGCCCCGTCCCCGCTGCTGCGTGGGCGGGGTTTTTGTTTGGCCACAGGGTGGTAGCGCACCCTGAAGAACAACAAAATCGATCAATGAGTACCAATTAATCGGTTAGACGGATCAGTCACACAGGCGCATCCTCTATTTGTCAAACAATTTGCGACTCGCATTGGGTGAGTGCGTAGAATGGAGAGGAGTGACGAGTATGGACGCGAAGACCGGTTCGATTTCAGGCGGATGCCCGTTCAACGAAGGCAGCGCGCGTTCGCTGCTCGGGCGTACCAACAAGGATTGGTGGCCCGACGCACTCAACCTGGAAATCCTTACGCAGGGCGGCAAGAACCCGGACCCGATGGGCGCGGACTTCGACTATTGCGAGGCCTTCAACGCGCTCGATTACAATGCGCTCAAGGCAGACCTCACCGCACTGATGACCGACAGCCAGGACTGGTGGCCGGCAGACTATGGCCATTACGGCCCATTCTTCATCCGCATGGCATGGCACGCCGCAGGCACCTATCGCACCGGCGACGGACGCGGAGGTGCAGGGAGCGGGCAGCAGCGCTTTGCCCCGCTCAATAGCTGGCCCGACAATGGCAATCTCGACAAGGCGCGGCGCCTGCTGTGGCCGATAAAGAAGAAGTACGGCAAGCATATCAGCTGGGCCGATCTCTTCATCCTCACCGGCAATGTCGCCATCGAAAGCATGGGCGGACCTGTCTTTGGCTTCGGCGGCGGTCGCAAGGATGTGTTCGAACCGGAGAACGTCTATTGGGGCACAGAAGAGCTGTGGGTCGACCAAGGCGCCGAAACCCGTATTATCCCCGATGAGGGCAAGGCGTTGGACAACCCGCTGGCCGCGATCCAGATGGGCCTGATCTACGTCAATCCAGAAGGCCCTGGCGGCAACCCCCACGATGCCGAAGGCATGGCCCGGGACATGCGGGAAACCTTCGCGCGCATGGCCATGAATGACGAGGAAACCGTTGCCCTGACCGCCGGCGGCCACGCCTTCGGCAAGGCGCATGGGGCCATCCCGGCTGACCAGCTTTCCGGCAGTCCGGAAGGCGAGGCCATGCAGTTGCAGGGCTTTGGCTGGGCCACCGATGATGATCAGATTGCCAAGGGCCACATCACCACCTCGGGCATCGAAGGCGCCTGGACCAACAACCCCACGCAGTGGGGCGGGGACTACTTCCGCCTGCTTTTCAAATACGATTACGAACTGGTGAGGAGCCCGGCGGGCGCCAACCAATGGCAGCCGATCGACCCCGACCCGGAAGACATGGCGCCCGATGCAAGGGACCCGAACAAGAAGGTCCCGACAATGATGACCACCGCCGACATGGCGCTAAAGCGCGACCCGGAATATCGCAAGATTTCCGAGCGCTTCCGCGACGACCAGGCAGCACTGGATGATGCCTTCGCGCGTGCATGGTTCAAGCTGTGTCACCGCGACATGGGCCCCAAGGCACGCTATCTCGGCCCCGAAGTTCCGGCGGAAGATCTGATATGGCAGGATCCGGTTCCGGCGGGCTCCAAGCCTTCGGATAGCGACGTCGCTGCCTTCAAATCGGCCATTCTGGATAGTGGGCTGACCGTCTCCGAACTGGTCAAGGCGGCCTGGGCTTCAGCCTCAACCTTCCGCAATTCGGACTATCGCGGCGGCGCGAATGGTGCGCGCGTACGTCTCGCTCCGCAGAAGGACTGGGCGGTCAACGATCCGGACGAACTGGCCAAGGTTCTGGGCAAGGTGGACGAGTTGCGCGGCAGCTTGTCCATGGCCGATGCCATAGTGCTGGCCGGTGCTGCAGCAGTCGAAAAGGCGGCTGCCGATGGTGGGTCCAAGGTATCGGTCAATGTCACCACCGGACGCGGCGACGCCACCGACGAGCAGACCGATGCGGAAAGCTTTGAACCGCTTGAACCTTTCGCCGACGGCTTCCGCAATTATCTGCGGACAAAGGCCACGGTAAAGACTGAGGACATGCTGGTCGACAGGGCCAACCTCCTGGGGCTTTCGGTTCCGGAAATGGCCGTGCTGGTTGGCGGTATGCGCGCGCTCGGTGCAGTCAGCAACCATGCCAAGCACGGCACATCGATCGGCGTGTTGACCGACAGGCCCGGCGTGCTGTCGAACGACTTCTTCGTCAATTTGCTCGACATGGGCACCAAGTGGTCCGTTGTCGACGACAGCGGCGACGAAGAATTTGTCGGCAAGGACCGCAAGAGCGGCAAGGAGAAGTGGCGTGCCACGCGCACCGACCTCGTCTTCGGCTCCAACTCGCAGTTGCGCGCCGTAGCCGAAGTCTATGCCGAGGATTCCAGCAAGGAGAAGTTCGTGAAGGACTTCGTCGCCGCCTGGACCAAGGTCATGGATGCAGACCGGTTCGACCTGACCTACGCGAAATACCACAAGTAAGCGGGATCCCCTCCCCCGCTTGCCCAAGGGCCCCCGGCAGCGATGCCGGGGGCTTTTTCTTTTGACAGTTAGTGGGTGAGAAGGAGGCGCCAGGTGTCCTTATCAAAAAAGACCTCAGCCAAAGACCAATGAAATATACTCGACTGAACCAAGGCTTGGCCAGAGTGGTTCGAACAGGAAATTGAGTCTACTATTTAACCGCAAGTTCTCCGGATGTTGGCCGTTTGTCCTTTTACGCTAGATACTTCTCCGCTAGATCCGGTCGAGACCAACGACGGGGAACAGCTTGGCCGACATCTTCATTTCCTATGCAAGGGCCGACCGGTCGCGGATCGAAAAGCTCGCCGAGGCGTTTGAAACGCACGGGCTTTCGGTCTGGTGGGATCGCAAGATCGAAGGCGGCGCGCATTTCGCAAAGGATATCGAGCGCGAACTGGACGCCAGCAAAATCGTGGTCGTGGCGTGGTCAGAAGCGTCGATCGAGAGCCCGTGGGTGCTCGACGAGGCAGCAAGCGGACGCGACAATGGCAAACTTGTGCCGCTGCGGTTCGACGAGAACCTCCCGCCCTTGGGATTCCGCCAGCAGCAGGCCGTGGACCTGTCAGGGTGGAAGGGCGCGAAGGGTCATGCGGGCCTTGCCGGCCTTATCGAAACGCTCAGGAACAGGGTGAACCTGGCAAAGGACAGCAGCGCTGAGCCTGCCCCTGTTTCGGTTCCATCCAGGCGTACCCCCGGTAAAATTCCAATGCTGGTCGGCGGCCTTGCGGCTTTGCTGTTCATTGCCGCGGCCGGCTGGTGGTTCATGAGCGGGGGCATTGGCTCTGGTTCGCCAAGCGCGGAAGCCGCAGAAATAGACCGTACGAAATCTGTCGCAGTCCTACCTTTCCGCGATCTGTCTCCCGGTGGCGATCAGCAATGGTTCACCGACGGGTTGGCTGACGAAATCACGTCCACGCTTTCGCGCACCCCGGATATTGTCGTCGCACCTTCGAGTGCTTCCTTTGCTTTTCGCGACAGCACGCTCAGCCCGAAGGAAATCGCCAGCGAACTGGCAGTAGAACACATTTTGAGCGGCTCGGTCCGCCGCACGGGTGAACAGATGCGGGTGAGAGTCGAACTGGTTCGCCCGTCCGATGGCGAACTGGTGTGGTCGGAACAGTATGACCGCACGACCATGGATGCGATCGAAGTCCAGGAAAATGTCGCGGTGGATGTCGCCCGCGCGCTCGAAACCGTGATGGACCCCGAAGCGCTGGCACAGATGGCGGATGTCGGCACGAGTTCGGTCGAAGCCTATGAGGCCTATCTCAAGGGAATGACGCAAAGTACCTTTAACGACACCGATCCCGTCACCTCTTACGAATATTTCCAGCGCGCCTATACCATCGATCCCGGCTTTACGGCTGCGCACCTGGCTGCGGCGCAAATACTGATTTACCGCATGAGCCAAGGCACCTTTGGCTGGTCGGGATATGAGGACGCGCTCGAGCGCGATCCCCTGTTCCTCGAAGAAGTGAGGGCGGCCCTGGCCGGCTCGGAAGAAGGTAGCTGGATTCACGGCCATGCACTTGCCTTGCGGGATCGCTATTATCTGCGCTTCAAGGATGTCGAAACCAGGCTGTTCGAATTGCACCGCCAATATCCCAATGAACTCAATATCCTCGAAGACCTGGCAATGGCGCAAATTGCCAACGGCAAATTTGATGAGGCCGAGCAGTCGATCATGCGCTGGGTTCAGCTGAACAACGGCCCGACCGGCTGGTCGATTACGCAGCTACGCAGGATCGGAAAGGCCGAAGAGGCAGTTCGCCAGGCACGCATGGCGCTTGAGCAAGGAAGCGACGCCTTCGCTCTTGACCGTGCGATCGGGGCCCTGGCAGAGTCTGGCCTTGAAGAGGAAGCGCGTCAGGCGCTCGAAAGATTCGATAGTGTCGAGCCGCGCGAAGATGCCCGCCAGGCCGTCCGGTTTTACTTTCATTGCATCCTTGGACAGGAAGAGGATGCAAGGCGCATCATGGGGCAGATGAGCCCCGAAGATGCGGAGCGCTGGTGGATCGGTGCCGATGAAAATCAGGCCGTGCAGCCATTCGACCGGGATTCTCCGCCCTATGTGCTGCTCTATTGGGGCTACATGCCGGATTTCGACACCACCGGGCTGCCCAGGACCCGTGCCGCGCTTGACCGTGCCGGGATAGCGCATGACCAGCCGAGCCCCGGACCCGGATGGTGCGGCATTGAAGCCTGACTGAGGGCTTCGAACCCGACGATTCGCCTAAAACAGCGCAAACAGGCAATCAATATGCGGCTGCAGGTTGATGAATTCCCCGGATATATGAAGTCAGCGTAGGGCTGGCTGTGTCCGCTTTTGGGTCGTTAGCGGACATTCGTGCTTCTCACCCCCGCCGCCGCTTCAGCACCAGGTAGAGCGCACCCTCACCACCATGCCGCCTGTGCGCATTGCGCACGGCAGCGATATCCGCGCCATGCGGGCCGGCAGCGAGCCAATCGAGAATTTTGGCGCGAATGGCGCCGCGGCGTTCTCCACGGTCGGCGGCATCGACCGGGCGCGGCTTGCCGGTGATCAGCAGCACCAGCCGTGCACCCATCGCCTTCGCCTGCGTCAGCCCGTGATCGAGCCGCCGATGCGCCTGTTCGAGATTGTGGCCGTGGAGGTCGAGCGTGAAATCCGGCTCGGGCGCGCGGGACAGGCGGCGCTCCCAATGCGAGTCCAGCCCTCCCAAATCCTCCCCGGACCGGGGAGGGGGACCGTCCGCGGGACGGTGGAGGGGCACGGACGGACGAGCGCTCGGCTTCGCCAGAGGCGCTTTGGGTCGAGCGGGCAGGACGGCTTTAGGATGGGAGTTGCTGGCGGCACCTGCCCCTCCACCATGCTTTGCATGGTCCCCCTCCCCCCGTGGGGGAGGATTGCGGTGGAGCGGGGTTACGCTCTGCGCGACCTTGGCCCACAGCGCTGCCTCTTCTGCCGTCAATCCGCGCGGCGCTTTCATGGCGCGACCCCCAACCTGTCGAGCGTACCGCGCGGCAGGAACAGCACCGCTTGCCCGCGCGCGCTCATGCCTCCGGCGACTTCGCGGGCACGCTCGCCCGCACCCCAGAAGGTGTCGAAGCGGTTGGGTCCCTTGATCGCCCCGCCCGTATCCTGCGCCACCCACAGCCCGCGCGCTTCCACGCGGTCGGTAGAAAGGAACACCGGAGCACCATAGGGCACGAAATTGGGATCGACCGCCACCGAGCTTTCACCGCGCACGGGCACGCCGATGCTACCGAGCGGACCGTCGCCCTCCAGCTCGCGGAAGAAGACCCAACTTTCGTTCATGCGCATGAGTTCGCGTCCGGCTTCGGGGTTTTCGCGGATATATTGCATGATGCCCTGCATCGAAGCGGCATATTGTCCTGGCCCGTCGCCCAACAGGCCCTCCTCGCGCATGACCCCGCCAATGCCGGTATAGGCGTGGCCGTTCTGGTTGGAATAGCCGATGCGGATCACCTCGCCTTCAGGTGTGAGCAGTCGTCCCGATCCCTGTATCTGCAGGAAGAAGAATTCCACCGGATCGGCAGCCCAGGCGATCTCCAGCCCGCGTCCAGCCAACGCGCCATCCTCTATCTCGGCACGCGAGTAATATTCGACGCATTCGCCTTCAGGCGTGCGGCGGCTGAGCGGTGGACTGTCCGCACGCTCGTTTTCGGGAATATCGGCGCGCCAGCAGCGCACCAGGTCTTGCGGCTCGCCATAGACGGGGACATCGAAGCCGGGCCGGCGGGTGCGTGATCCGGCAATTTCCGGCTCGAAATAGCCCGTGGCAAAGGCCGCACCATCGCCCACGCGGGCAGATTCGAAATAGGTGGCAAAAAAGCGCGGCGCCTCGCCGCGTGGCCAGGCGGCCGCACTTCGGCAGGCGGGTTGCCAGTCGAACGGGCGGGTGAGGCCCGACTGGTCCTGCCTCTGCGTCAGCACCACGCAACTGGCAGTGAAACTATCGAGCGCGGCTGCGCTATCGCGCGGCAGCAGGCCAAAGCTCTCAATCGATGGCCCACGGGTCACGCCCAAGGTAGCGGCGGTACTGGCAACAGGTGCGCGGACCGACCCCACGCTGACACAGGATGCAAGCAGCGCCAGCATCGGCAGCGCGACAACAAGTCTCGACAATGTGGGAAAGGGCGCAGCCATGGCTCGCCGCGCCTCCTGCTTGTGGGCGTCAGCCCTCGTCGGTCTCGTCGAGCAGCCAGGCCGGATCATCGCTCCGAACATCGCGGCTGAAGGTCCAGACGTCGCGGCTTTCCACCGCATCATCCAGCGAACCGGCAATCATATTGCCATCCTTGTCGCGCGTGATCGCGGCGATATCCGAGACGAAGCGCACTGCAATGCGCGCCATTTTCCCATCGAGCATGGCCGAATGCACAGTGGTATCCTCGATACGGATGAGGCGATTTTCGAGCGTCTGGCCTTCGGCCTCACGCTGGTCGATGGCGGCAGCAAAACTGGCATAGACATCATCGTCGCACAGCTGCTTCAGCTCTTCCTTGTCGCCGCGCCAGAAAGCTTCCAGCACCATTTCATAGGCGGCGCGCGCGCCCTCCATGAAGGTCAGCAAGTCAAAGCGGCGATCGGCGGCCACGATATCGTGCAATCCGCGCTCAATCGCAGGCGGGAAGCCAGCCAGCCGTGCATCGCTGCTCGGAAGTTCTGCAACCGGAGCAGGGGCAGCAGGCATTGGTGTCTTTTCCTCGCCCGGCTCGAATCCCTTGGGAATCACCTCTTCCTCATGCTCGGCACGTCGTCCGAGCACGGAATAGAGTCGCATACCCAGAAAGGCTGCAATCATGGCGAGGATAACAATCTCAAAAATCACAAATTTTTCCCAATTCGTCTGGCCGCAAGGGCGCGGCACGCCGAAAGTTGCACGATTGTGGCCTAGATAGGACGCAATTTCAAATGAACAACGTCCCGTCACGGCACAAATCCGTACAACGTTCACTATATGCAACATGACAGCAAAACCTTAGCTGAATAGTAACGCCAGCAGCGTTGCGGGCAAGGCGTCCGGATGCTAGGCGCGCCAGCCAGCGAAACATGCAACCATTCAAGCGGTTCGGCACCAGGCCGCCGCCCACAAGACGAAAGTTGAATATCATGGCCGACGAAGGCGACGTTCTCACCAACCTCAATCCCAATCCGCAGGCCAATGGCGCGGATACGCAGCCGGTCGCAGGCGTGATCAGCCAATATGTGAAAGACCTGTCTGTCGAAAATCCCAAGGCGCCGGAGAGCTTCTCCTGGAAGAGCCAGCCGGAAATGGACGTGCAGTTCAATATCGCCGCCAACACGGTGAATGACGAAGTCACCGAATGCGAGCTGAAGATCACCGCCACTGCCAAGACGGCAGAAGGCGTCGCCTATATCGTGGACCTGTCTTTCTGCGGACTGGTCGGCATGCGCAACATGCCCGAAGAACAGAAGCACGCCTTC
This sequence comes from uncultured Altererythrobacter sp., assembly GCA_913055595.1. Lineage (GTDB taxonomy): Bacteria > Pseudomonadota > Alphaproteobacteria > Sphingomonadales > Sphingomonadaceae > Alteraurantiacibacter. The sequence goes on along the minus strand of CAJXLD010000031.1, from coordinate 2,691 downwards.
ACCTATGCCGAAGCGCCACGCCTGCTGTTCCCCTTCGCGCGCCGGGTGATTGCCGATGCGACGCGCGATGCCGGTTTCACGCCGCTGCTGCTCGATCCGATCGATTTCAACGGCCTTTACCTGAATCGCCTGCGCCAGAAGCAAGCGGAAGAAGCCGCCGCTGCGGGCTCGGCTCCAGTCGGCGACACGCCGCCGACGAGCGACGAGGGCTGATGCAACGCCTCGGCCCTGTAGGTCGCTGAAAGGCGAAGCGCATGGGCCTGCTGCGCAATGTCGGGACAATCGGCTCGCTGACCTTGGTCAGCCGCGTTGCAGGCCTCGCGCGCGATATGATCTTCGCGCGCGTGCTCGGCGCGAATGAAGCAACCGACGCTTTCCTGCAGGCCTTCATCCTGCCCAATGTCTTTCGCAGGCTCTTTGCCGAAGGAGCCTTTTCGGCGGCTTTCGTGCCGATGTTCTCCCGACGCGTTCGTGAAGGGGAGGATGCGGGGGATGACGGTCACGCGGCCGCCGCTGAGTTTTCCAACGATGTGCTCAGCGTCTTTCTGCCAGCGCTGATCATCCTTGTTGCCCTTGCCGAGATTGCCATGCCGGCAATCATCTGGCTGTGGTCACCCGAATGGCGCGGTGATGCAGACCAGTTGGGTTTCGCAACGGACCTGGCGCGGATCACCTTCCCCTATATCGCGCTGATCAGCCTGGTGACTTTGTTCACCGGCATGCTCAACTCTGTCAGCCGCTTTGCCCCTGGGGCCAGCTTTCCCATCATCCTCAATCTGGTGCTGATCGCAGTGCTGCTGGGTGGGGAATACTGGATGAGCACCGGCGGCACGCTGCGAGAGGCCGTCTATGCGCTCGCATTTTCCGTGAGTTTTGGAGGGCTGCTCCAGCTGATTTGGCTCTATATCTGGACGCGCGCTTCGGGCTTTCGCCCCAGCCTGCAACTTCCCAAGGTGACGCCGCAGGTCAAGCGGCTGTGCTGGATTGCGCTCCCCGCGGCCGTGGGTGCAGGCGCCTACCAGATCAATACGATCCTGCAGGTCTATTTCCTCAATGACCTGGAAGGCTCCAACGTTACCTACATGAATTATGCCGACCGGCTGAACCAGCTACCGCTGGGGATCATCGGCATTGCGCTTGCCACCGCCATATTGCCTGCCCTGTCCAAGCATATCGCCGCAGACGAGCATGAGGGCGCCACCAAGGTTCAAAGCGATGCGATCGAGCTTGCCATGTTGCTGACCTTGCCCGCAGCAGTCGCCATGGCGATTTGCGGTGTGCCATTCATTTCGGTGATCTTTGAAGGCGGCCGCTTTTCGGCAGAGGATGCTGCAATCTCCGGCAATATCCTCACGGCGCTGGTTTTTGGTCTGCCGGCCTACGTCTTGGTCCGCGTGCTGGTGCCCGGCTTTTATGCCAGGCAGGATACGCGCACACCGATTTATGCGGCGATGGCCGCGCTAACCTTCTTTGTCGCCTTCAATCTCGCTTTCCTGCATCGATTCGGCGTGGTCGGCGTAGCCGCGGCAAGCGCCGTTGGCGCGTGGATCAACTGCACGATCCTGTACGCGATCCTCGCCAAGCGCAGCCACTATCGCATGCCACAGTTGCTCATGAGCAGGCTCGCCCGCCAAGTGCTCGCAGCAGCCGTGATGGGGGCGGCGCTGTGGTTTCTGCGCGATGTCTTTGCCGACTGGTACGGCGGCAATGTGTTCGAGCGGATCGGTGCCCTTGCAACGCTCACCGCTACCGGCGCCGTACTCTATTTTGCGACTGCATTCCTTGTCGGCGCCGTGGATAGGGCGACGATCGGAAAGCTGGCGAAGCGCAAGCCGGTGAAATAGCGCTGGCTTGCAGAAAGGGCGACGTCTGGTAAGGCGGCTCTCATGAGCAACGGGTTTCTCTCTTCCGGCGTTGGCCTCCTGCGTTTCGCGGTGCGTGGCCGGGCGGCCTGGTTCTGGTCGGGTTGCTTCAGCTAACTGCGTCCCCTGCCCGGGCCTGACGGGCAGCCCCGTTTCCAGATTTCGAAAAAGAGAATTACTATGCGCGTCGTTTCCGGCATCCAACCCACTGGCCAACCGCACCTGGGCAACTACCTTGGGGCCATCCGCAATTATGTGAAGCTGCAGGACGAGGCTGTCGCTGCTGGCGGCGAATGCCTGATCTTCCTGGCGGATATGCACGCCATTTCCATGCCCTATGATCCGAAGGACTTGCGCACTTCGACGCTGGAGCTGGTCGCCACGCTGGTAGCCTGCGGGGTCGATCCGTCCAAGGCAATCCTGTTCAACCAGGCGCAGGTCCCCGCCCATGCGGAATTGCAGTGGTTGCTTAACGGCACGGCGCGCATGGGCTGGCTCAACCGTATGACGCAGTGGAAGGACAAGGCGGGCAAGAACCGCGAGGGCGCCAGCGTCGCCCTGTTCACCTATCCGGTGCTGCAGGCCGCCGACGTGCTGCTTTACCAGGCTACGCATGTGCCCGTGGGCGAGGACCAGAAGCAGCATCTGGAACTGGCGCGCGATATTGCGCAGAAGTTCAACAATGACTTTGCCAGCGAAGAGAGCCCCGTCTTCACCCTGCCCGATCCGATCATCCCGCCCGAAGCGGCGCGGATCATGAGCCTGCGCGATGGCAGCGCCAAGATGAGCAAGTCCGAACCAGCGGAAATGAGCCGCATCAACCTTGCCG
>CAJXLD010000030.1 GCA_913055595.1 uncultured Altererythrobacter sp. | reverse complement strand
GCTCTTCGGATTTGGCCCACACGATGAAGACATCGGCAAAGGGCGCGTTCGATATCCAGGTTTTGGCGCCGGACAACTTGTAACCATCGCCATCCTGCTTGGCGACCGTGCGCATACCGGCCGGGTCCGACCCGGCATCGGGCTCGGTTAGGCCGAAACAGCCGATTGATGCGCCGCTGGCGAGGGCAGGGAGGTATTTCTGTTTTTGCTCTTCCGAGCCATAGGCAAGGATCGGATACATCACGAGGCTGGACTGGACCGAAGCCATAGATCGATAGCCCGAATCCACCCGCTCCAGCTCGCGCGCGACAAGACCATAGGACACATAGTTTGCGTCCGCCCCGCCAAATTTTTCGGGCACGGTCACGCCCAGTAGGCCCGCTTCTCCCATGAGCGGGAAAAGCTCGCTGGCATCGGCTTCTTCCCGAAAATCCTCGATCACGCGTGGTTGCAGCACGTCCTGCGCAAATCCATGCGCCGTGTCGCGGATCAGACGTTCTTCCTCTCCCAGCTGGTTTTCCAGGTCGAGAGGGTCGGTCCAGTCGAAGGGCACCATTCCGGCCATCAAACAAGTCTCCTTTGAAACCGCTTTAGCGGCAACTCGGGAACTAGCCAATGGGGAATGCACCTAAATCAGGTGCGTCCGAACCGGTCTTCATATGCGCTGCGGTCGCCTGACGATAGGAGCTTCGCCTGCTCAACCCAATTGTCGCGCCTGATGCGGCCCTGGAAACGGCCAAGTTGCGCGTCGATCCGGTCGATCTCGGCATCGTCCCATGCGGCGATCTGGGCGAATGAGGTGATCCCCATCTCTGCCAAATGCGCTCTAAGCTTCGGCCCCAGACCCTTGATCAGCGAAAGGTCGTCAGCCCCGGCTGCAGTATCGGGCACTTGTTCGGAATCGGGTGACGCTATGGTTTCGGGTACCGGCTGGCCTCCCGTCGCGGTTTCCGCCATTCCGACCGGAGGCGCGTCGATCAGCGCCTGGTTGCGCCTCGCGGCCGTGTCGCCTTCATCCTTTGGCGCGAGTTCGACCTTGGTTTTGCGATTGGCAACAAAGATCCACCACGCCACAGCCAGGCCGATCACTAAAGCGGCTAAGAGCAAATACCAGTTTTCCTGCACGAGCTGCGCCATGCACATTCTCCAAGAGCGTTCTTAAACTATTCGCGGCCCCAGATGGCCCAACCGATCCCGATCCCGATCGCATAGGCGACCAGCAAGAGCACAAGCAGTTCGAGCCAGATGGGCATGAAAGTTCCTCTAAGGTGCTGGGGTAGGGCTTGGCAATGCGCCAGTCACGCTCTCAGCGTGGCCCCGGCGTATCGACAGGTGTGGGCAGGATAGGTTCGGTGGCGATCACCGAAAATTCGATCCTCCGGTTGGCCGGATCGGCGGGCTCCAGACCTTCAACGGGCATGCTTGATCCGACACCGCGTGTCCTTAGCCCGTCTGCCGGAATACCGCGCTCGATCAGCGCAGCACGTACGGCTTCAGCACGCTCGCGCGAAAGCGCCAGATTGCCGGGCTCGCCGCCCGAATTGTCGGTATGGCCGGTGATGGCAATGATACTGCCGAGGCAAGGGCGGAGCGCCGTTGCGACTTCGTCCACCAGCGGCGCGCTGGCACGGTCGATCCGCGAGGATCCCTCCTCGAAACGGATGGTGCGGGCGCGAAGCAGCGCCTGCACATCCTCCTGACAATGCAAGGGGCGGAGGACTTGGGCCGAGCTCTCGCTCAACATGTTGCCATCTGCCCAGCTTACTGCGCCAACCCCCGGAACCGCACCAACCGCACGAGCAATGCGCGCGCGCGTCGCATCGTTCATCGCTTCTCCGCCAGAGAGCAGAGGATGCCGGCTGGGCAGGCCGCCGGGTGTTTCGAACCGAGCTGTGACCCTGTTGTCGCCACCAGCCTCGGCAATCGCTTCTGTCGCTTGATCGGACAGCTTTCCGGCGAGGGCAGGCCCGCTAATCCGCCCACCCAGAATAGCGAGCATGAAGATGATGAATACGCCAAACGCCATGGCAATGCGGGGGCTACGCAGGAAATTCATCGGCTAGCGTTCCTTTCCTTGCCAAGTTTGCGGCTAAAAAGGACCCGGTCTTCGGGCCCAAAGCCACGGGTCCATATGATCCAACCATAGACGGCGAGAATGGCCGGAACGCCAAACAAAAGCTCCATCCATTCGGGCAGCAGGATGGCGAGATTGCCTACCACGACCGCAGCCGCGGTGGCCCAGACCAATGCCCAGCGCCAGCTGTTGATCTTCTCGTTCAGCAGGCGGCTGAGCATGACGGCCTTGACGATTGATGCCGTGCCCAGCGCCAGCATCAACGCACCTGCCGCGCCGGCGGCGCGGAAATAGTCTGCATTTTCAGGCAATCTGAAATCAAGCCGGTCGATCAGCATCATAAGGGCCACCGTAAGCACACCCTGCAGCGCGATCGTTCCAACCGACACCCACAAATTCTTCACACGCGCCATATAGATCAGCGCCGCTTCCGAAACGACGGCGGTAGCTGCCACGACCTCTGCTGCGAGCAGGAAGGCCAGTGCACCGGTGCCTGGCACGAATTCTCCCGCATCGCCGAACAGGCCCATCAGCGCCTCGCCCGGAATGCCCAGCGCGAGCGCGATGCCAAGCTGCATTGCAATGATCCAGAAGCCGACCTGACACACCTGGCGAGCGATCGCGGCGTAGTCTTTTTCCTTCAGCTTGGCGGTAATGACCGGGCCGAGGATGGGTTCGAAACTGGTCTTGAGCTTCTGCGGCAGGCTGGCGACCTGCTGTGCCATGTAATAGATGCCCACCGCGACCGGTCCGGCGAAAAAGCCGAGGATGAAAATGTCCAGACGCCTTGTGCCCCATTCGATGGCGTCGGCTGCTGCCAGGGGCAGCGCCCGCATCACCATGCCACCGATCCGGGCCGGGTGGGGTACCCAGTTCTTCGGCTGGCCATAGGTCCGGAAGAAGGGCCAAAGGCCCGCCGCGAGGCCCGCAAAGATGGAGGCGATATAGGCCATGGTCAGGCCTGCCACGCTGATCGCTGGAATAAAAAAGAACACACCTGCGAGGATGGATATGGTCCATGGTTCGACAATCGCGCGGGCGCGAACCGTGGTGCCGATATCGTATTTGTAAGCCTGTGCCGCCAGTACGATCTCGGTCAATGCGTAGCCGGGAATGGCCAGCACGATCCAGCGATCCCATTCGCTGCCCATACCGTTGGGAAACAGCGGGGCGGGATAGAAAAACAACAAGGTGGCGACGACACCGGAAATGACCAGCGCAACAAGCATGGAATCGGCGATCAGAGGGGCGTGATCCTCCTCGCAGTCGGTCAGGCGCTGTGCCAGCCCGCGTTTCTCACCAATCGAGCAGATCAGCGCAACCAGCTCCACAATGATCAGAGCGGACGCATAACGCCCGACACTTTCTGCGCCGTAGAGCTGTCCGGCGATAAAGAGGAAAGGAAGTCGTGCTAGCAGACGCAAGAGGAAGCCGAAAAAATTGGTCCGCCCGCCTTTGGCGAGGACAGCCATATCGGCTTCACCTTCCGGTGGCTTGGCGGTCTCCTCGCTCAAATGTCAGCACCCTCCGCCTTTAATGGCCGTGTAAGCATATGCTGGGCGACTTCGGACGCATCGGCGCCTTCGAGCAAGCGACAAACCGCCTCGACGATCGGCATGTCCACGTCGAGTTTCTTCGACAAACGGCAAAGGACAGGTGCCGTATGCGCGCCTTCGGCCACTGTCCGGCGATCCTGCATCAGATCCTGCGCGCTCTGGCCTTCGCCCAAAGCCTTGCCGAGAGAGAAATTGCGGCTCGAGGTGGAAGAGCAGGTGAGCACCAGGTCTCCCAACCCGCAAAGGCCTGCCAGCGTGTCGCGCTTTGCTCCCAGAGCCTCACCAAAACGCACCATTTCCATGTAGCCGCGGCTGATCAGCGCTGCACGGGCGTTCTGGCCGAGCTTGAGGCCATCTACCACGCCGCAGGCGATGGCGAGCACGTTCTTGACCGCGCCGCCAACTTCGGCGCCGATAAGATCGTCGGAATAATATGGGCGGAAAGTAGGTTTCGCGATGACCGGAGCGAGCCTGTCCCATTGTTCCAAGCCTCCACCGCAAGCAAGCGTAACTGCAGTCGGCAGGCCAGCTGCGACCTCATGCGCGAATGTCGGCCCTGAGAGCACGGCGATGCTGCTGGTCGGTGCGATATCGTCAGCCACATCGTGCATCATGCGCCCGGTGGTGGATTCGATGCCCTTGGAGCACAGCACCACATCTCGCGGCACTGTTGGCATTTGCCCCATCACTGCGCTCAGGTGCTGTGCAGGCGTGACCAGTAGCAGGATCTCCAGATCGGCCATTTCTGTGAGATTGCCCGTTGCGCGGATTGAAGGTGCCAGTTTGGAGGAAGGAAGGTAGAGCTCGTTCTTGTGGTCGCGATTGATCGCTTCGACCAGATCGGTCTCCAGCGCCCAGAGCAGGACGTCGCTGCCGTCGCTTGCCAACATCTGGGCGAGGGCGGTGCCCCATGCGCCCGCGCCGATTACGCCGATGCTTGCCTGACTCATGCTTTCACTCCTGCACCGCGCACGGGCTGCGCGTCGGGATCGAGAGGCCAGCGCGGGCGAGCCGAAACGTCAAGGGGGTCCGGCGCAATACCCACGGCCAGCCTTTCAATTCCCGCCCATGCGATCATGGCGGCGTTGTCCGTGCACAAGATTTGTGGCGGCGCGGTGAAAGGCAAGTCTCGGTCGGCGGCGAATGCTTCCAACGCGCTACGGATCGCTTTATTGGCAGCCACCCCACCGGCCACGACCAATGCGTTGACGGGCCCGATATCGGCGAAGGCGAAGCGCAACCGGTCGAGAATGCAATCCACGGCGGCCTGCTGGAAGCTCGCAGCAATGTCTGCCGCTGCATGCTCGCCACTTTCTTGTGCGCGCAGCACGGCACTCTTGAGCCCGGCGAAGGAGAAATGCGGCTCGCTGCTGCCGACAAGCGGGCGGGGGAGGAGAACGGCGCTTGCATCGCCTTGTGACGCTAGCTTTTCGACAGCGGGTCCTCCGGGATAGCCGAGGCCGAGTATCTTGGAGGTCTTGTCAAAGGCCTCGCCGAGCGCGTCATCGATCGTGGTGGCGAGGCGCTTGTATTGGCCGACGCCGTCGACGCGCAGGATCTGGCAATGGCCGCCCGAGACCAGCAGCAGGGCATAGGGGAATTGCAATGAGGCATCGGCGAGGCGCGGGCTGAGCGCATGGCCCTCAAGATGATTGATCGCCAGCAGCGGCTTGTCGCTCGCCATCGCCAACGCCTTGGCACTGACGAGGCCTACCATCACCCCGCCGATAAGGCCGGGGCCAGCGGTGGCGGCAATGGCGTCGCAATCGTCCAGAGACTTGCCCGCCTCTTGCAACACTTTATCGATCAGCGGAACCAGACGTTCGGCATGGGCGCGCGCAGCGATTTCGGGAACCACGCCACCGTAGGGCGCATGTTCGGCCTCCTGGCTGGCGATGACTTGCGCCAGAATGCGCCGCTCGCCATCCACCAAGGCGGCGGCGGTTTCGTCGCACGAACTCTCTATCCCAAGGACAATTGGCATCGTGCGGCTTCCACTGGACGCAAATCAACTCTAGGGCAAGCAGGCCTATGTTCGATCATGTGAAACTGAAGCTGGGAACGCGCAACTCGCCGCTGGCGATGGCGCAGGCGATAGAGGCGCGCAAGAGGCTGTGTGCCGCACATGGCTGGCAAGAGAAGCAGATCAAACTTGTCCCCGTTACTGCAAGTGGGGACAAGGTGCTTGACCGTCCACTGGCCGATATCGGCGGCAAAGCGCTGTGGACCAAGGAACTCGATCAATGGCTGGCCGATGGCGCTATCGACGCTGCCGTGCATTCGCTCAAAGATGTGGAAACGGTCCGTCCGGACTTCCTCGCCATCGCCGCCATCCTGCCGCGTGCCGACAAGGCTGATCGGCTGGTTGGTGCAAAGACCATCGCAGATCTCAAGCCAGGTGCCGTTATCGGCACCAGTGCTCCGCGCCGTGCAGCGCAATTATTGCATTTGCGACCCGACTGCCGCGTTGTGTCGCTGCGCGGGAACGTGGCCACCCGCCTTGCCAAACTCGAAGCGGGTGAAGTCGATGCAACATTTCTCGCCGCCGCGGGGCTGGAGCGGCTGAGGATGGGGGATGTAGGCTATCGGCTTGATCCTGATGCCTGGCTTCCTGCGCCTTCGCAGGGCGCGATTGCGATTGAATGCCGAAACGATGACGCGCGAACGCAGGAATGGATTGAAGATATCGACCACGCCCCCAGTCGCGCAGAAGTGATGGCAGAACGGAACTTGCTGGAGGCTTTGGGAGGTAGCTGTCATTCGGCGATAGCCGTCAACTGTAATTTGTTCGCGGGGCAATTGGTCATGCGCGCCGCATTGTTCAGCCCTGACGGTTCGGAAAAGGTCGAAGGCGAGGTGCATTTCACCGAGGACCACACCGAGGCCCCGGCAAGGCTCGCGGCGGATCTACTTTCCCGGTCCAGCGCAGCCATTCGCGATCATTTTGGCGCTTCGGCATGACGCCTATAGTGACGATCAGGCCCGAACCTGGGGCAAGTGCCACCGTCAAAGCTGGCCTGGAAAGCGGTATATTCGTCCAATCCTATCCACTGTCACGCATTGAGGCGTTGTCATGGGACGGTCCCGGTCCAGATTCTGTAGATGGCCTGCTGGTGGGTAGCAGCAATGCGATCCGCCATGCAGGAGAAGGATTGCAGGCCTATCTCGAAAAGCCCCTCTTTGCCGTGGGGGAAGCGACTGCCAATGTCGCCCGCGCCATGGGTTTCCACGTGGAGATGGTGGGCGAGGGCGGTCTGCAAGAGCTAGTAGAGGCGATTGGGGGTGTGCCGCTGCGCCTGCTTCGCCTTGCGGGCGAACGCAATGTGCCGCTGATGCTGCCGGAAGGAATCACTGTCGAGACACGGATTCTCTACAAGGTGCAAGACGAGCCTATGCCCGAGACGTTGTTGTCTGTCTTGGCTGATGGGGCAATCGTACTTCTTCATTCCGCCGGGGCTGCAGAACATTTTCGCGCAGAATGCACTCGACATGGCATCGATCTGTCGACCGTTCGCATCGCGGCCTTGGGGCCGCGCATAGCCGAAGCTGCAGGAGCGGGTTGGAGCGAAGTACGCTCTGCTCCACAACCCAGAGGAGGCATGCTGTTGGCCTTGGCCGCCGAGATGTGCCATTAAGGTGACACGAGGCAGAGGCGAGATGAACCGTCCAGCCGGGTCGCGAAGGATAGTATGGAAGAAGGTCGTTCCTTTGATGCACATGGCACACGCTACCAGGGTATGAGCACGCGTGCGCTGATCGGTGCCATTCTGGCGGCATTTCTGCTGGGCGGGGCGGCGGTCTTTTTTGCCACGGGCGGGCTGCAAAACGGCATTGGCAGCGTCTTCAATATCCGCAGCGATGACCCTGATCCGCAGACAACTGCTCCTGAAGATGTCGCGGACGAGGCAGCGGCACTCGCAATCGCAGAGCCTTCTCCCACACCGCAGGTTGATGTCGTGGCGCAAGAGGCCCGCGAGGCCGTCGAGCGTGTTGAACAGGTCGCCGAACAGACAGGCGGCATCGACCAGCGCGTGGCCGCGATGGAACAACGCCTGACGCGGCTGGACCTGCAATCGCAGGCAGCGGCGGGAAATGCCGCACGAGCGGAAGGCATGTTGATTGCTTTCGCTTCGCGTCGCGCAATTGAACGCGGTCAGCCCTTGGGCTTTTTGGAAGATCAGCTGCGCCTTCGCTTTGGCGATGCACGGCCCAATGCCGTGCAAACGATCCTAGCCGCGTCGCAGGACCCGGTCACGGTCGACCAGCTGATGGTGCGGCTCGACGGCATGGCTAATGATCTGACCGACGTGCCTGAAGGAGAGGGACTGTGGACCCGCTTTAAGCATGAATTCTCGCAGCTATTTGCGGTTCGCACCGATGATACTCCCTCGCCCGTGGCGGAAAGACGGCTGGAACGTGCGCGATCAAACCTGGAAATCGGCCGGGTCGAGGTGGCGATTGCCGAAGTGCGCGCCATGCCCAATGCCGCCGCGGCGCAGGATTGGCTTGTCGATGCGGAACGCTACGCGGCCGCCCAGCGCGCGCTGGAGGTGCTTGAGACCGCTGCTGTCCTCGAACCGCGCGAATTGCGCGATGCTGAAGGCGAGCGGGTGGAGCAGCCCAGCCCGGCGAACTGAGGCGGCGATCTAGCCCTTCAGCAATTCGGGCACATCGCCTGAAACGCCGCGCGCCTCATCCATGAAGAACTTCTTCAAGGGCGGTGTGCGCTGGACTATCCCCATGCCCAAGCGGCGAATCGCGCTGGGCAGCTTGCCTGGAATGCCGAACAGGCGGGTAAGGCCGTCGGTGGCAGACATAACCATCAGCGAGTCGAGCGCGCGCCAGTCCTCGTAACGCTTGAGGACCTGGGCATCGGCCAAGTCGAGGCCGAGACGGCCTGCTTCGCACAGAACCTCCACCAGAGCGCCAACATCGCGCAGGCCGAGATTGAGGCCCTGTCCGGCAATCGGGTGCATGCCATGCGCCGCATCGCCTACTAGCGCGAGCCGCTGTCCGGTGATCTTCACCGTATGCTGGAACGAGAGCGGGTAGGAGCTGACCGGTCCCTGCAATTCGATATCGCCCAAGACGCCATGCATGCGTTTGGCGACTTCGGCGGTGAAGGTCTCGCGCGGCATGGCCAGCACGCCCGCGGCATCCTTTTCCGCCACGGTCCAGACCAGCGCGCTGCAATGGCGACCTTGCTCGTCATCGAGCAGCGGCAGCAGGGCAAAGGGACCGGCGGGATAAAAGATTTCCCACGCCACATTGTCGTGTGGCCTGGTATGGGTGAGGCCCACAATCATCGCGCGGTGCGAATAGTCCCAATGCGCCATGGAGATGCCGGCTTCCTCGCGCGTTGGCGACATGCGGCCTTCGGCACCGACCATCAGCACGGCTTCGAGTACTGTACCGTCCGCCAGCGTGACGGAGACCGAATGCTCGCCGCGATGACGCTCGGTCACATCGGCCTTGAAGTGCCAGTCGATCAGGTCCTCGTCCTTAGCAGCTTCGAACAGCGCCAGGCGAAGGCGGCGATTGTGGAACATGCGACCGAGCGATCCTTCATGCGGTTCGGGCTGAAAGTCGAGCCGTCCGGGCTTCATCCCGTCGGTAACGGCGATGGAATCGATCGGGCAGCCGAAGGGCTCCAGCGCCTCGGCCAGGCCGATATTGGTGAAAAGGTTCCAGCTCGCCGTGGAAATGGCCGAGGCGCGGCCGTCAAAGCCGTCCGCCGTCAGCTCTGCCGGGTCTGCCCGGTCAACCACATGGCTGGAAATGCCCTTCTTCGCGGCGGCGAGGGCGAGGGTCATGCCCACCAGGCCGCCACCCAATATCAGGAGATCGCGCTTGTCGCTCATGGCCAAGCCTCCTAGATCGTGCGCCACGATGCGCGCAAGCCTCCTCATCTGTTTCCGCCTCATATTGGCATTTGTGCTGACGGCTCCCGCCATCGCCTTCGCGCAGGCGCGAGAGACCAACATCAAGGCCGAATTGGTGGCTGAGCATGCCCCCATTGCGGGCGAAGTGATGAATGTCGCCTTCCTCTTCAGCCCCGATGAAGGCTGGCACGGATACTGGTCCAATCCCGGAGACGCCGGTCTGGGCATGCAGCTGGAATGGGACCTGCCCGAAGGCTGGAGCGCGGGAGAGCCGCAATATCCGGTGCCGCAGCAGCTCGTCCTGCTTGGCCTGATGAACCATGTTTACGAAGGCGATTACGCGGTGCTTGTGCCGATCACCGTGCCCGAAGATGCGGTGATGACAGGCTGGGGGCCGATCCGCGTGAGGGCGGATTGGCTTGCCTGTACCGATGAAGTCTGTGTGCCCGAACAAGCGGTTCTGACTTTGCGCGTGCCGCAGGTGCAGCCAGATGAGAATCCCTTCGATCACTTTCGCGCTGCCCTGCCGCCACTGATCGACAGCATGGCGACATTCGAGCTGGAGGGTGACGCACTGCGCATAGGCATTCCGCTACCTGCCAGCATGGAGGTGGGGGAGCCGCATGTCTTCATCGAGCAGGACCGGATTACGGCGGACAAGCGCGTGGCCTATGCCGATCCACAGGCTTTCGGACGCGAAGGCGATTTGCTGGTTGCGCGTATTCCGCTGGCAGACCTGATCCTGCCTGAAAATTCCGACCTCGCTGCGTTCGATCCGCTAGCTAGGGTAAGTGGAATCCTTGCGTTTGGCGAAGAAGGGAACGGGATCAGTTTCGAGGCGGTTCCCGGTGAAGTGCCTTTTGTAGAAAGATTCACAGCGCCTGCTCCCGCCGAGTTCGCACCGTTATGGTCGCTGGTGCTGGCGGCATTGGTGGGCGGCTTGCTGCTCAATCTGATGCCATGCGTCTTTCCGATCCTCAGCCTCAAGGCGATGACGCTGGCACGAGCTGGTGAAAGCGAACAACAGGCCAAGCGCGAGGCGCTGGCCTATACGGCGGGCGTTGTACTGGCCTGCCTCGCCGTGGGTGCACTGCTGCTGGCGCTGCGCGCGGCGGGGCAGGAGATCGGCTGGGCCTTCCAGTTGCAGGAACCGATCGTGGTGGTGGCGCTCTTCGTAGTGGCTGTGGCCATTACGGCCAATTTCGCAGGCTTCTTTGAATTGCCGTCATTGGCGATCACGCGAGAGGGTGGCAATTCCTCGTCCTTCGCGACCGGCCTGTTGGCCGCATTCGTCGCGACACCCTGCACTGGTCCTTTCATGGCTGCGGCTCTGGGCGCGGCGCTGCTGCTTCCGACCCCGGCGGCTCTGCTGCTGTTTACGGCGCTGGGACTGGGCCTCGCACTGCCCTTCCTGCTGTTGGGCTTCGTGCCAGCCTTGCGCAGCCGCCTGCCCAGACCGGGTGCATGGATGGAGCGTTTCCGCAAGCTCTTGGCGATTCCCATGGGGCTAACCGCACTGGCGCTGTTGTGGCTGCTGGTGCAATTGGGTGGTCGCCAGTTCGCCATGATGGCGCTGGCCATGGTGGCTGGGCTGGTGCTAGGCCTGATCGTCACCGGACGCCTTCAGCGCAGGGGCAAGATGGCCTGGCCTGCCTTCGGATTGATCGCCGCGCCCTTCCTGGTACTGGGCGCATTCGCCCTCCCGGCGAGTTATTCAGATAGCGAGGTTTCGCAGGCGGAATCGATCCATGATCTCGTCAACTTCAGCGACGCCGCGCTGGCGGACGCACGCGCATCGGGCAGCCCTGTCTTCCTGTGGTTTACCGCCGACTGGTGCCTTACCTGCAAGGTGAATGAGAGCCTTGCCATCGAACGCGAAGCGACGCGCGATGCTTTCGAACAGGCGGGGGTCATCGCCATGCGCGGAGACTGGACGCGCAGAGATGCGGAGATCACGCGCTTCCTGACTGAGAACGGTGTCGCGGGAGTGCCACTCTACATCTGGTATCCGGCAGGTCGGGAGGGGGAGCAGCTACCGCAAATCCTCACGCCCGACATGCTGGTCGAGCGCGCCGAAGCATCAAGCGAATAATTTTCGTTCGCGTCGAGCGAAGTCGAGACGAGTTGGTGATGTGCTTCCGTCTCTCGAATTCGGTCGAGACGAACGGTGATAAGGACTTATTCCTCGACCTGAATTTGTTGTGTCAGCCCGCCCGTGCGGCACCAGTTCACGAACTCACCGGGAATGCGGCTGCCAGCGATCTCCAGCATGCCCCTGCCCGGCAGGGTGGCGGTGATATCGCGCGTACCAGTGAACACGTCGAGCATGGGATCATCGGCGGGCAATGTGCCTTCCCAACGCCATTCCCCCTCGCTCAACCTGGCATCGACAAGGAAGCGGCTACGCATGCCATTGCCGATCACGGGAAACAGGGCGGAAAGGCCCGGACGGGCCACAGCATGACGGATGATGGCCAGCTGCGGAGGCTCTTCGTCCAAGCGACAGGCGAGGCTCATCAGCGGCGGCTCATCCACATTGCCAAAGGCGATCGATTGGCCATCGTCGTCCACCGACCAGAAGGCCCGGCTGGTATCGGGCGATTGCATCATGACATCGGGTGCAGGAGCACTGGTTTCTACAATGCGCGGCGCGACAGGCTCGGCGGGCTTGCAGGCGGCGAGCAGTGCCACGGCTGCACAAGCGGCATATCTCCGCAAGAATATGTGAGGCGCCACTTGTCCCATGCAGCACGCCTAGTCATGCCGGGGCTTGCCGATCAAGAGACATTGGCCCAGCATGGTGCAAAGCTTGTGAAAAATCGGAGGAATGGATGAAGCCTCTTGCCAGTTTGATCGCCATTTGCGCCCCGACCCTACCAGTCGCAGTGCAGGGCGAAGTCGCGCAAAGCGATGCCTCGGGCTTTGTCGTGCATGGCGAAGCCGATGTCGAAACTTCTCCGGCCGAAACATGGGCCATGCTGGTCCAGCCATCGCTCTATTGGAGTGATTCCCATAGTTGGTCGGGCGATGTGTCCAATATGAGCCTGTCTGCGGTGACAGGCGGATGTTTTTGCGAGACGATTCCCGGTGGTGAGCTGCGTCCCGCCGGGTCGGTGGAACATATGCGCGTGGTCATGGCGGCACCCTATCGCCAACTCACGATGCGCGGCTCGCTCGGCCCGCTGCAGGCAGAGGCGCTCACCGGAACGCTCACCGTCCAGCTGGAAGACTATTACGGCGGTACGCGCATCACATGGGACTATGTTGTGGGCGGCTATGCCCGCTTCGACCTGACCGAAATCGCGCCCGTCGTGGACGGCGTCATCGCCGAGCAGATGAATGCGCTGGCAGATCGGCTGGGGAGGGTACGGGAGGAATAAGGCCTACCGCCCCCACTTTCGCTGCGTCTTGCCGTAGCGCATCTTGCGCGTACCCGGCCTGCCCTCGTTAGAACGCCCAACAGCCGGCGCGTGCTTGTCTTCCAGTCCCAGTTCCTCGTTCTCGAGACGTCGGATTTCGTCACGAAGGCGCCCGGCTTCCTCGAACTCGAGATCGGCGGCGGCGGCGCGCATCTTGGCTTCGAGTTCCTCGATATAGGCACGCAAGTTATGGCCGACCATTTCACTGCGACCTTCGGCCTCGATCTCGACCGTCACGCCGTCCTTGCTGGACGTATGGGCGACGATATCGGCGATGGCGCGCTTGATCGTCTGCGGGGTGATGCCGTGTTCCTCGTTATAGGCGCGTTGCTTCTCGCGGCGGCGTTCGGTTTCCGCCATGGCGCGTTCCATGCTGCCGGTAACGCGGTCGGCATAGAGCATGACCTTTCCATCCACGTTTCGCGCGGCGCGACCGATGGTCTGGATCAGAGAGGTCTCGGAGCGCAGGAAGCCTTCTTTGTCGGCATCGAGGATGCAGACCAGCCCGCATTCGGGGATATCGAGACCCTCGCGCAGCAGGTTGATGCCCACGAGCACGTCATAAACGCCCATGCGCAGATCGCGGATCAGCTCGATACGTTCGAGCGTTTCGACGTCCGAATGCATGTAGCGCACCTTCACGCCCTGCTCGTGCATGAATTCGGTGAGGTCCTCGGCCATGCGCTTGGTGAGCGTGGTGACGAGTGTGCGATAGCCCTTGGCGGCGGTTTCCTTGCACTGGGCGATACAGTCCTGCACCTGGTCCTCGACCGGGCGGATTTCGACCGGCGGATCGATCAGGCCGGTAGGGCGGATCACCTGCTCGGCGAACACGCCGCCTGTTTGCTCCATCTCCCACGGTCCGGGTGTGGCCGAAACGGCAAAGGTCTGCGGGCGCATCGCGTCCCATTCGTTGAAGCGCAGCGGGCGGTTGTCGATGCAGCTGGGCAGGCGGAAGCCATATTCGGCCAGCGTCAGCTTGCGGCGATGGTCCCCGCGCGCCATCGCGCCGACCTGCGGCACGGTCTGGTGGCTTTCATCGACGAAGAGTAGTGCGTCTTCGGGAAGATATTCGAACAAAGTCGGTGGCGGCTCGCCGGGCAGGCGGCCGGTGAGGAAGCGCGAATAGTTCTCGATCCCCGCGCAGCTGCCGGTGGCGGCGATCATCTCGAGGTCGAAATTGGTGCGCTGTTCCAGCCGTTGGGCTTCGAGCAAGCGCCCTTCCTCGTGCAGTTCCTTCAGCCGCACTTCCAGCTCGAACTTGATGGCCTGCATCGCCTGCTTCATCGTCGGGCCGGGCGTGACATAGTGCGAATTGGCATAGATGCGCACCTTGTCGAGGCTCTGGCCCTTCTTGCCCGTCAGCGGGTCGAATTCGCTGATCTCCTCGATCTCGTCGCCGAAGAAGCTGATCCGCCAGGCCATGTCTTCATAGTGGCTGGGGAAAATCTCCAGATTGTCTCCGCGCACCCGAAAAGTGCCGCGCGCAAAGGCAGCATCGTTGCGCTTGTATTGCAGCGCCACCAGCTTGCGGATGATCTCGCGCTGGTCGACGGTGTCGTCCTTTTTGATATCGAAGATCATCGCCGAATAGGTTTCGACCGAGCCGATGCCGTAAAGGCAG
>CAJXLD010000029.1 GCA_913055595.1 uncultured Altererythrobacter sp. | reverse complement strand
ATGACTAGGCACTAGCGACGTCTGAGGCTAGGAGGCAAGCCATGACGAACGAGCAAATCACTCCTGACAGTGAACATAGCGGGCTCGTTGGCCTGCTTCCGGCTGCAGCGAGGGATTATGCGTTACTGGCTCGGTTCGATCGACCGATCGGCTGGTGGCTGCTGTTCTGGCCCTGCGCCTGGGGCGTTTGGCTGACGGGGGCTGGTGTGCAGTGGCAGCTGGTGCTGTGGCTGCTGCTCGGCTCCATCGCCATGCGCGGGGCAGGCTGCGTCTATAACGATATCGTCGATGCCGATCTCGACCGGCAGGTGGAGCGCACCGCTGCAAGGCCGGTCGCCAGCGGCAGGGTAAGCCTCAAGGCTGCGTGGACCTGGTTGTTTGCCCTCTGCGGCGTCGGACTTCTGGTGCTGTTCCAACTGCGCCTCGAAGCGAAACTGGTCGCTTTGGCCAGCCTGTTGCTGGTGGCCGCCTACCCATTCATGAAGCGCATCACCTGGTGGCCACAGGCCTGGCTGGGGCTGGTCTTTACCTGGGGAGCGCCTGTGGGCTGGATCGCTATGCGATCGGATCTACTTGGCGTGATGCTGGCGCTCTACGCCGGAGCCTTCTTCTGGTGCATGGCCTACGACACGATCTACGCATTGCAGGATCGTGAAGATGATGCGCTGGTGGGCATAAAGTCCAGCGCGTTACGCTTGGGTGACAACGTCAAATTGGGAGTAGGGTTATTCTATTCGGGGGCCATTGCCTGCCTTGCCCTCGCCTTCTGGTTGTTACGTGCAGACTGGCTGGCACTGCTCGCTCTGGCTCCGGCGGCAATTCACTTTGCGTGGCAAGTTACAACGCTGGATCCTGCGGATTCCGCCAATCCGCTCACACGCTTCCGCAGCAACCGCGTAGCCGGCGCCCTGGTAGCCGCGGCCTGTTTCGTGGTCGGAAACGCCTGAACAGGCTTAGCGCCAAGCGGTGATCCGGCCCCCATCATCAAGGATGTAAAGCGTATCGTTTGCCACAACGGGTGGCAGCGAAACGCCATCATTCAGCTCTGTAAAGATCGTGCTTTCGCCGGTTTCCACATCTGCCGAGCGGACTTCGCCCTCGCTGCTGGCGACCCACAAACGGTTGCTGGCAAGCACGGGACCGGTCCAGAAGATCGGTCCTTCACGGTCTTCCGGATCGCGGTAATTGGCCAATTGCTGTACCCAGCGCACGCGGCCCGTCGAACGCGCAATGGCCAGCAGTCGTGCGTCGTCAGTCAGCGTAAAGATCCAGTCTCCCGAAAGCGCGGGCGTCGAGATACCAGCCAATGTCAGGTCCCAGATGCGTTGGCCCGTGGTCAATTCGTAAGCAGCCATGCGCCCGCCCTGCCCCAGCGCAAAGACCTGACCATTCGAGATGATTGGATCGGCATCGACATCGGTCAGCGAGCCGACCTGGGTCGAGATCGAAGTGCGCGAAAGCGAATCCGACCACAACACGCGGCCGTTCTCATAACGATAGGCCACAACCTCGCCCGATGAATAACCGGCGATCAGCGAACCTTGCCCTGCTGCCGGAGCCGCAACGCCGAATACACCGGACTGGCCGGATGCTGCTGCATCCTGCCAAATCGGCTCACCATCCTCGACATCAAGCGCGTGGATCTGGTTGTCTTGCGTCATCACATAGACGGCATTGAACGCCAGCGTAGGCGAGCCGCGCAACGGGCCTGCGGGTTTGCGCCGCCACAATTCACCGCCCGTTTCAGCATCGAGCGCTACCACATCGCCGGTGCCGCTTGTGGCAAAGACCTTGCCTTCGAAATAGGTTGCCCCGCCACCGAAAGTAGCGTCCCGCAGATCGCCCGAAACCTGGATCCGGTGGGTCCAGTTGCGGCGCCCCGACTGCGCGTCGAATGCATGGATCATGCCCGATGTATCGACAGCATAGAGCTGGCCACCACCAATCACCGGAGCCGCTGCAAGGCGGCGCGTATTGGTGGTGCCATCAATCTGCGCGGTCCAGGCGCGGGTAGGCGTTGCCGACAATGTCACATGCCCCGATACCTTGGAGGCAGTGCGCCCGGCCTGCGGCCAGTCTTCATTGGTTTCTGCCGCAGGAAGGACCACGTTGATGTTTGCAAGGCTCGGATCGGCGGAAATCTCAGTCGCGATACGTGAAAGAATTGGCGTACGATTGCCGATCGTCGGCGTGGTGGGATCATCATCCCCGCCTCCAAAGGCACCGCAAGCACTCAAGGCAAACATGGTCGAAGCTGCCAGGGCGGTTACCCCCACGCGCCGGAAACTGGCAAATCTGGTCATCATATCATCCTGCATTATTGTTCCGTGCCACCTTCGCCTTGATTCACTTCCATAGTTTCGAGTGTCACTTCGACGTCTTCGATAGCATCGAAGCCGTAAGCGCCGGCAAGCTGTCGCGTCCGGGCGCGAAGGGCATCGGGAACGCCGTCATCCTGCGCAATGGCGACCAACAGTGGCCCGGCCTGATCAACCTTATCCTGTTCCAGATAGGCATGGGCCACGAGTTCCCCGGCACTGCCGAACCAGGGGTTGCCGGGGGCGGCCAGCGGGCCGAGCCTGTCGATCACATCTTGCGGGTCCATATTGTCGAAATTGGCTGCAACCAGCCGCGCCAGTGCGGCATCGCGCAAAGGCTTTGGCACGTCCGCATTGGCGATCACCTCCTCGTAAAAAGCGACTGCATCGTCAGTCCGGCCTTGCTCCAGCGCGATACCGGCCCGCGTCATCCGGGCAGAAGCAATCGCACCCGGACTGGCATCATCACCAATCATGGCCAGCTCTTCGTCAGCAGTTGCCAGATTGCCTGCCTCGAGCTCGTCCATTGCCAAAATCAGTGCTTCGGAATGTGCCTCCAGCGCTTGTTCCTTGCTCGAATCCCAATAGAGATATCCGCCGAAACCCAGCAGGCCTAGGACGAGCAGGATCCCCACCGGCCAGCCAAATTTGCGGAAGGCGTCGGTGACCTCATCGGTGCGGACGGCCTCGTCCACTTCGCGCATGAGCATTTCCTGCGACAGGTCGCGCTCTGGGGCATCTTTGCCGCCATTCTTCGGATCGTTTGGTGTCGTTGCCACGTGCTTACTGAAAATCCGCCTGATTGAGTGTGCCGCGCTGTTTAGCGGAAGGGCGCGGCAATTCAATTATCGATTGAGTCCTGTCCCCCAATGGGTGAACTGCTCATGAAGGGCGATTACGGCCCATGAGCCCCCAATAGAGCGCGTCATAGCGCTGAGTCATTCCCAGTGCATCATATTCCGCCCGCGCCCTGTCTCTATTGGCATGGCCAATTCGCTTTCGGTCCTCCTGGTTGCCGCTAAGTTTCCACAACGTCTCTTGCAGTGCGTCCCAATCACCAGGTTCGAACAGCAATGGGCCATTTTGCGTGGAGAGCATCTCTGCGACATCGCCTGTCCTTGCTGCAACCACAGGGCGTTGTGCGGCCATCACTTCCACTACGGTGATCGGAGTAACTTCAGACACGACAGGCAAGACGAAGATATCGAACAGTCCCATGATCTTTTGCCGTTGGGCAATGGAGCCTGGAAGGTGCACCCTGTCCTCCACGTCCATCTCGATGGCGAGATCAAGCAAATTTTCCCGTTCGGTCCCCTCGCCAACAATCACAAGCTGCCATTCGGGCGGCAGCTTGCGCATGGCGCGCACCAGTACGTCAAGCGACTGTCCGTCCTGCAAATCCGCAACCGTGCCGAGCCAGAACTCATCCCTTCGCTTGATCAGGCCGGGCAGGAAATCGCGCGCCGCCGGGGCAGAGTAATTGCGCGTGTCGATGCCATTAGCGATGCGTTGCACGCGGGTGCGCGGCTGTTGCCATGCCTCCAATGCGATGCGTTCCAGCCTCTTCGTAGGCACGACCAGCGCCGCTGTACGACCCAGTGCGATGCGGCGGTACCATATGCGGCGCGTCTTCAGGCGCGACACGTCTTCATCGCCAAGATCGTCCTCGTGATGCACCAAGGGAGGCAGGTCATAGACATCGGCGAAAAGCGTATGCGCCATCACGGCGTCAATCGCGCCCCAATCATAAGTGCAGATGAGCTCGTAACCTGTCATCGCAGCGGCGATCTTCTTCAAACGCCCGGGTGTGGGCCTTCCAGCCAACGAAGGAAACTTGGGCCAGCTCACCTTGACCTTTGAGGAAATCCCATGCGCTGCACCACGCCGATCCAGGTCACTCGAAACGATGGCATGTTCGGCCTCGCTTCCCCATTCATTGATCAGACGCACGCACCGCATTTCCTTGCTTCCGACATCGAATGCAGAATGCAGGTGCAAGATGCGCGGCGTTGATTGGCTCATGCCAGGCGATCCAGCAAGCTCTTGATCGCCGCCTGCGCTTCGGGCTCATCCAGCGTAGGCACATGGCCGACACGCGACAAGGTGAGGGTTTCCAGCCCGGCAATCTCCGCTTCCATCCGTTGCAGAGTGGCTGCCGACAAGATGTCAGACAGCTCGCCGCGGATTACCAGCTTGGAAATATCGGGCAGGGCGTTCCAAGCATTCCACATGTCAGCGGGCGCCACATTGCCTTGTGCTTCGAGCGGATCGGCAATGCGCATGTCATAATCGTAACCGATGCGCCCGCTATTGCTTACAACCATCAGGCGCTTGGCCAGCCGCAGCCATTCGGAAATGGTGAAATCGGGATAGGCATGCCCTTGCGTTTCCCGCAGGGACCGGGCGGCGTGCATCCAGGTAGCGTAACTGCCGCCATTGCCGACATAAGAGCGGATACGGGCCAATCCCGCAGGTTCGACCACCGGTCCAATATCATTCACGATCATTCCGGCGAAGCGCTGCGGAAGGACATTGGCCAACAGCACGGATAATATGCCGCCCAGAGACGTGCCTAAGGCCACTACCTTGCCGATATCCAGCTGTTCGAAAAGCGCCAGAAGATCCTTCACATAGGTTTCTGGCGCATAGCTGGCAGGATCCTTGGCGTAATCGCTTTCACCGCGTCCGCGTAGCTCGACGCAGATCACCCGCCAATGGCCCGCAAAAGCTTCGGCGATGGGATCGAAATCCCGCACATTGCGGGTTAGTCCGGGGATGCAAAGGATCGCTGGCCTTTCGGCAGGCCCCGGATAATCGCGATAATGTAGCGCCAGCCCATCTTCGGTTTCCCAAGTGCCATCATGCCAAGTCTGTTTGCTCATATCGGAGATTTCGCGCCCCTGAATATCTGCTCTGCCTTGCACAGTGCCTCTTCGCTCGCCACTAATGCCATATGCGCGACGAACCGCAAGCAGCTCCCTATCACCCAGACCCGCAGATATCGGCGATTTCCGCCTGGATCGGCGATCGGGTCGATGCTGCCAGCTTCCCAAGCCATGAAATGCGCTTCCGCAACCGCCGCTGGGACAAGGCCGTCGGGCTGGATTCGTTGAGCGATGAACAATGGGTCGACCATTTCGGTCGTTTTGAACCGCTGGCGGACAATCTGCCCTGTCCGTTGGCGCTCAGATATCATGGCCACCAGTTCCGCGTGTACAATCCGGAGATTGGCGACGGGCGCGGCTTCCTTTTCGCCCAGATGCGTGATGCGAGCGGTCGCCTGCTAGATTGCGGAACCAAGGGCAGCGGGCAAACGCCTTACAGCCGCCAGGGCGACGGAAGGCTGACACTGAAAGGTGCGGTCCGCGAAATTCTCGCCACCGAAATGCTCGAGGCGCTGGGCGTCAACACCTCCAAGACATTCGCCGTTGTGGAAACGGGGGAAGAATTGTGGCGCAGCGACGAGCCCTCTCCTACGCGATCAGCCGTGCTCACGCGGCTCTCGCACTCGCATATCCGCATCGGCACATTCCAGCGCCTCGCCGCACTGGGAGAGACCGAGAACCTTGCCGCGCTGGTCGATTACTGCCTTGAGCAATATCCCGGCAATCCTCCACCCGAGGTTGCACCGGGCCGCGACGAGCCAGCCGCCCGCCTGATGCACCAGGCGGTAGAACGCCTCGCCGATCTTGCCGCCAGCTATATGGTCGCAGGCTTCGTCCACGGCGTGCTAAACACCGACAATATGAACATTACGGGGGAAAGCTTCGACTATGGCCCCTGGCGCTGGCTGCCGCGCTGGGACCCGAGCTTTACCGCCGCCTATTTCGACGAAGGCGGCCTCTATGCCTTCGGTCGCCAGCCCGAGGCGATCCGTTGGAACCTGGGCCAATTGGCCATCGCCCTGCGCCCGTTAGTTGAAGCCGAACCGCTGATCGCAGCGCTCGATCGTTTCGGGCCTTGCTACCAGGAAAACATGGTCCGGCGCTTCTGCTGGAGACTGGGCGTGAAGAGCTGCGGAATGAAGCATGACACCCGATTGATCGACGCCGCCGAAGTCACCATGCGCGAAGGCAATTTCGGGCCGGACATGTTCTTCCATACACATCGCGGAGGACGCAATGCGACAGGACCCTTGGCAGAGGCGCTGGACGGTTACGAAGCAACCGGCAAGCCGCACTCCTATTGGGATCGCGATACGCCCGAAAGCATGTTGATCGAGGAGGTCGAAGCCATCTGGGACCGGATCGACCAGCAGGATGACTGGACATCGCTGGAGGCAAAGCTGAAGAGCCTCAATAATTTGGGAGCAGCGCTGGGCAATGCCCCGCTACCTGAGGGCGTGACCGGATGACTGGGGAAATCAAAGTTACATATGTAACTAGGCGTAGCATTGGGGCGACTATGTCCCTAAGGACGGCAGACAAGTGATCTTTGGAAAGGCCCGTCGCAGGTGACAGAACTGGTATCCCACGAACCTGCAACCGGATCCGAACTGTGGCGCGGCGCATATGGCGATGTGGATGATGCCGTCGCCAAAGCGCGCAAGGCTTGGCCCAAATGGGCATCCCAACCGCTGGCCAACCGTATCGAATTGGTTCGCCGCTTCGCCAACGAAGTGCGTAAGGAGCATGACGAATTTGCCGAACTGATCGCAAAGGAGACGGGCAAGCCCTTGTGGGAAGCGCGGACCGAAGTGGAAGCGGTTGTCGGTAAGGTCGAAATCTCCGTCAAAGCCTATGCGGAACGAACCGGACAAAGGAAGCTCGATAGCGCGCTTCAGGGATCTGCATCCCTTCGGCACAAGCCACACGGTATCATGGCAGTGCTCGGCCCCTATAACTTCCCCGCGCACCTGCCCAATGGGCATATGGTACCAGCCCTCATCGCAGGCAACGCGGTAATCCTGAAGCCGAGCGAGAAAACCCCCGCCGTGGCGGAAAAACTGGTCAGCTTCTTCCACAAGGCGGGCATTGCCGAAGCTATCGTCCAATTGCTTATCGGCGGCCCGGACGAGGGAAAAGGCCTTGTCGCCCATGACGGCATAGATGGCGTCCTCTTCACCGGCTCAGCGCAAGTGGGGATTGCCATCAACCGCAAGCTGGCAACCAATCCAGGCAAGATTCTGGCGCTAGAAATGGGTGGCAACAACCCGCTTGTCGTGTGGGATACGCCCAAGATCAACGATGCCGCCGCGCTGATCGTGCAATCGGCCTTCACCACGGCAGGCCAGCGCTGCACCGCCGCACGCCGCCTGATCGTGAAATCGGACATTTATGATGAGGTAATCTCGGCGGTAAAAGCGCTAACCGACCGTATCATCATCGGCGCACCCTTCGACGAACCGCAGCCCTTCATGGGCCCTGTGATCGACAATACCACAGCCGACAACCTGACCGAAAGTTTCCTCTATTTCCTCTCCAATGGCGGCAAGCCTATCAAGCATATGCGCCGACCGGACGAGAACCTGCCCTTTCTGACGCCGGCAATCATCGATACCACCGATATGAAGGAACGGCCTGATGTCGAATTGTTCGGCCCGCTCTTGCAGGTCATCAAGGTGGATGACTTCGACGAGGCGATTGCAGAAGCGAACAAGACACGCTTTGGCCTTTCGGCCTCGTTGATCGGAGGAAGCCCGCAACAATATGGCCAGTTCTGGGCTCAAATTCGCGCCGGGATCGTGAACTGGAATCGCCCGACAAATGGAGCTTCATCTGCGGCTCCCTTCGGCGGAATTGGCCTTTCTGGAAATCATCGCCCCGCCGCATTCTATGCTGCCGATTATTGCGCCTATCCGGTGGCCAGTACGGAGATGGAGCAGCCGCGCGCCAGCGTGGGCGTGGGTTTCAAGGTCTAGGATGCAAGCTAGACTTCCCCATCTTGCCCGAACCAGCGTGAGGGCGTAGCTCTTCGGGAATGGTTGCGGGCAAACAGGGACAAGGTACGGCGCTCGCCTTTGCACTGGGTGCGCATGCCGTTTGGGGCATGATGCCGGTCTATCTGCTGCTACTGCAGAGTGTGCCCAGCCTCGAATTCGTCGCCTGGCGGCTGGTGTTCACGCTGCCATTCTGTCTTGCGCTCATCGCCGTCTTTGCCGATTTCAGCGAGTTAAAACGTGTACTTCGCAACCGGAAGATCATGTTCACCCTGATGGCAAGTTCCGCCATCATCGCAGTCAACTGGTTTCTCTACATCTACGCGATCCAGCATGGATATGTCTATGCAGCGAGCCTTGGCTATTACATCCTGCCGCTGACCATGATGCTGCTCGGCCTGGTCTTCCTGAAGGAGCAACTCAATCGCCTGCAATGGAGCGCGGTTGCGCTGGCCGCCTTCGGTGTCGCTGCGCTGGCGTCTGGTGCCCTCACCACCATGTGGCTGAGCCTGACCATGGCGACAACATTCGGAGTTTACGGTTTGCTGCGCAAGACGGTGGATGCAGGGCCGCTGACGGGCCTGACCGTCGAAGCCATGATGCTCATGCCCATTGCTCTCGGCGTTATTCTTTGGTTCTGGCAATCGCCTTACGGCGTGGCGTTGGGGCAGAATACCAGCGTAACATTGGCACTTGCCGCCAGCGGGCCGATCACCGCTGTGCCACTGATGCTGTTTGCCGCTGCCGCGAGGCGCCTGCCCTATACGGTGATCGGCTTCCTGCAATTTGCCTCACCCACCATCGTGTTCTTTCTGGGGCTTTTTGTTTTCGGGGAGGAATTGAGACCTGCGCAACTGGCGTGCTTCGTCATGATATGGGCAGCCGCCGCGCTATTCAGCTGGAGCCTGTTTCGCGGAGGAGATCCCGCACCCGCCGACGAGATCACCTCACGCGGCGCAGGGCATTAGCCGGCAAAGCGCCAGCGCAAGGTCTCTCCTGCGTGGAAGGGGATTAGTTCGGCCGCCCCAACATCGATACTGTCAGGTACGGTGCACTCCGCGCGCTCCAGCGTCACCGTTTCCTCATTGACCGGTAGTCCATAAAAGGCGGGCCCATGCCGCGAGGCAAAGCCCTCGAACTTGTCGAGCGCGTCCTCCTCCTCGAAAACAGCCAGATAGCTCTCCAGCGCAAAAGGCGCATTGAAGATTCCTGCACAGCCGCATGCGCTTTCCTTGGCCTCGCGCGCATGCGGTGCACTGTCGGTGCCGAGGAAGAACTTTGCGCTACCGCTGGTCGCCGTCTTGCGCAGCGCCAAACGATGCTTCTCGCGCTTGGCAACGGGCAGGCAATAGGCATGCGGACGCATCCCGCCCACCAGCATGGCATTGCGATTGATATGGAGGTGCTGCGGCGTGATCGTGGCGGCGACATTGGGCCCGGCGCTTTCGACGAATTGTACGCCTTCCTCGCTGGTGAGGTGCTCGAAGATCACTTTCAGTTCGGGCAACTCGCGGATAAGCGGCGCCAGAATGCGATCGATAAACACCGCTTCGCGATCGAAGATATCGACATCGGCGCTGGTCACCTCGCCATGCACGCAAAGCGGCATGCCCGCCTCGGCCATGGCTTCCAGCGCTGCGCGGATATTGGCCACATCGGTCACACCGCTGTCCGAATTGGTGGTCGCCCCCGCAGGATAGAGCTTGGCGGCGGTGAACACGCCCTCCGCATGGCCGCGAACCAGTTCTGCCGGGTCGGAATTGTCGGTGAGATAGGCCGTCATCAGCGGCGTGAAGTCCATGCCTTCGGGCACTGCAGCCAGGATCCGCTCGCGATAGGCGATTGCGCTTGCCACATCGGTTACCGGCGGCGTCAGATTGGGCATGACGATAGCCCGCGCAAATTGGCGCGCCGTGTGTCCAACCACACCCTGCAACATGGCCCCATCGCGCAAATGGACGTGCCAGTCATCGGGGCGGCGGATGGTATGCGAATCGGTCATGGGATTGCCTATGGCGCGCATCGTCCTATCTGTCACCCATGACTGCTGGACGCCTAGCCAATCGCGCCGTCGTGCGCGTTCGCCCGCTCGACGCGAATGAGGATGCCGCCGCCTTCCTGCAAGGCCTGCTGACAAATGATCTGACCGGCGATTTGCCCGCCTATGCGGCGCTGCTGAGCGCGCAGGGCAAGACGATGTTCGACATGTTTGTTTGGCGCGAGGGAGAGTCGCTATTGCTCGATTGCGAAGCGGATATAGCGGAAGAACTGATCAAGCGCCTCGCGCTCTATCGTCTGCGCCGCAAGATCGAGATCGCGGTCGATACCGATCTGGGAGTCTATTGGAGTGCAGAGGCAGAAGAAGGGTATTCACCAGACCCGCGCCTTTCAGCGCTCGGATATCGCAGATTCGCGACAGCCGATGAAGGCACTCCACCAGTCAATGATCGATATCTCGCCCAACGTCTTTCGCTTGGGGTACCGGAAGGACGCGCAGAGCTGGGCGATATCTTATGGCTGGAGACAAATGCGGGGGACCTGAACGGCGTGAGCTTTTCCAAAGGCTGCTATATCGGGCAGGAAAACACCGCACGAATGAACTGGCGCGGCAAGATCAACCGGCGGCTGGTGGTGGTTCCGCTGGAGGCATCGCAACCTGACCGGCAGAAGGTGGCATATCCCGATCTGGGCCTAGCGGTAGACCATCTGCGCGTTGCCGACATTGCCGAAGAATTCAGGCCCGAATGGATGATTCTGGCCAGCGAAGAAGCCGAATAGCGACGGGCGACCAAACCGGCCACCCGCCGCATATTCATGCAGCTTTGCTGGTGGTTGAAGGGTCTACTTGCCCTTCGGCCATATCCTCCATTTCATCGAGATCGAGCGAATAGCGCCGCGCGAGCACAAGCTGCCCGCCCCGCCCCAACGCGTGTGTGGCGCGGACCTCGCCAGTCTCGCGGAATCCAAGTTTCCGCAGCACCGCGCCGCTCGCCGGATTGTCAAGATAGTGGCCTGCCTGGACGCGGCGAATGCCGAGCACACGTGCAATCTGCAGCAAACCATCCAGCGCCTCGCTGGCATAGCCCTTGCCGCGATGGCCGCGAGCGATCCAGTAGCCGACTTCAGGCACGTCCTCGCTGGGATCCATTCCGATCACTCCGATCAGCGGCGCTCCGTCTAGTCCGGGAAGGGTGATAGCCAAGCGTAGCTCGAGCGATTCTTGCGCAGAAGAGCAGAAGGCCATCGCGTCCTGCTCACGATAGGGCCAGGGCGCGCGCGCCAGCATGCGCACGACACCCGCATCGTTAATACCGCGATAGAGCTCGCGCCAGTCTTCGGGAAATATCGGCCTGAGGAACAGACGTTCGGTGCGCATGAACATGGAAATTCTCCTCCATCGCCCCCTTCCGCGCTCCTACCTGCGGCTGGTGACGAACATGTTGCGAAGGAGAAATAAAAAAGGAGACGGGTGGCCCCATCTCCTTCCAAGCTCCGGTCCTTGCGGGTTCCGGTGGGGCCATCCGGTGGATGACCCCCTTATCGGATCATCCGGTTATTCGGCTGCTTCCGCCATGGCTTCCACGGACACATATTTGCGACCGAGCTTGCCGTCGTGGAAACGCACGCGGCCGGCTTCCAGCGCAAACAGCGTGTGGTCCTTGCCCATGCCGACATTGGTGCCCGGGTAGAACTTCGTGCCGCGCTGGCGCACGATAATGTTGCCGCCGATCACGTCCTGACCGCCGAACTTCTTCACACCGAGGCGACGGCCAGCTGAGTCGCGACCGTTACGCGATGAACCGCCAGCTTTCTTATGTGCCATCTCGTCTTACTCCGTATCCGTCCGGGCGCGCCGGATTACTTCTTGTCTGTTTTCTTGGCGGCCGGCTTCTTTGCCGGTGCCTTCTTCGCGGCGGGCTTCTTGGCAGCAGCTTTCTTAGGAGCAGCCGCCTTTTTGGCCGGTGCCTTTGCAGCAGTTTTGGTCGCGGCCTTCTTGGCCGGAGCCTTCTTCGCTGCAGGCTTCTTCGCCTCTTCAGCGGCCTTGGGTGCAGCTTCCTTCTTCGGAGTGGCAGCGTTCTTGGCCGGAGCCTTCACGCCTTCGCCAACGCCGGTGATGCGCAGCAGGGTCATCTGCTGGCGGTGGCCGTTCTTGCGACGATAGTTGTGACGGCGACGCTTCTTGAAAACGAGAACCTTCTCGCTCTTCGCCTGGGCGATGACTTCAGCCGAGACCTTTACCTTGGAAGCATCGGCCAGCTTGCCGGCTTCACCGGCCAGCAGGACGTCTTCCAGCACAACCGTGTCACCGGCTTCACCAGCCAGCTTCTCGACTGCAATCTTGTCTCCTTCGGCGACGCGATACTGCTTGCCGCCCGTGCGCACTACTGCGAACATGGTGCTAATTCCGTTCTTCTAGTATGTCCTTGCCACGGGGCAGCCCCGCATCAACGACAAAAAAGGCGCCCCCACAAGGGCACCGCCAAGTGGGGCGCCCGATAAGGCAGGCAGGGGCCGCTGTCAACAACAAGGCGCGCCTTTTTGGGCCGATAACGCCAGTAAATGCATGGCTGGAAACTGCTGCTGGTGGCGGCTAAGGCTGGCGATGATGAAAACGCTTCGCGCCACCGCCTTGGTCCTGCCTGCTCTTTTGCTGCAAGCCTGCAGTGCTTCGGATGGATATCCGAGCCTCGCCATTCGCGATTCGGAGCGCGTGAGCGTGACTATGGCGGTTCCCGACGATGCCGGTTTCACACCTGTCGCCACGCCGCCGGCGACGATCGAAAATCTCGACCTGCTGGCCGCCAATGCCATGGCAGCAGATGAGCAGTTCCAGGCCGCCGCCGGCGATGTCGAATCTGCTGTGAACCAGGCCGCCGGCGCGGCCATCGGCAGCGAGGAATGGGCGGTTGCCCAGGTGGAGATTGCTGGGCTTGAATCGCTGCGAAGCGATACGATGCTTGCACTGGCCGATATCGACCGGATTTTCGTCAATGCGGTGGTCGACGGCGCAGAGTTCGACGCTGCAGAACAGAAAAGGGACGAGATTGCGCGTATCGTCTCGGAACAAGATCGCGTCATTGCCGCGCTGCTCACGATGCTGGGCTCATAGACAGGGCAAGATAAATGCGCGGGACCGGCAGAAACCGATCCCGCGCATGCGAGACATGATTTCCGGAAACCGCATCGTGGATCAGGTTCGGTCCCGGACGTGGCAGTAATGGTCACAACCACCACACCGCCGAAAAGATTGTGCTGGGAGGATCAGAACCGGCACCATCGCAACATCGGCAGCTTCATGCCTCGAAAGGCAATTGCGACGATTGACCGCATCGCTCGCGGACGCCTTGATTCAGGTCAAACTGAAAAGATTGTTGCTAACCCCAGCGGGCAAGGTCCGAATGGTCTCGCTCGCGCGGTTCGATCCAGTGCCAGCCGTCGGCGCGCTTTTCGCGCTTCCAGAACCAGCTATCGGATTTGAGGTGGTCCATCGTGAAGTCCACAGCCTCGATGGCCTCGCGTCGGTGTTTCGCGGCGGCGGAAACCAGCACGATAGGTTCGCCCACATGCATTACACCTACGCGATGCATGATGACGAGACCTTCGAGCGTCCAGCGCCGGCTGACCGTCTCGGCGAGTTCCTGAATGCCGGGCAGTGTGAGCTTTTCGTAGTGTAAGAGTTCGAGTGCTTCGACGGCATCGTCATGCCGCACCTTGCCGACAAAGGATGCAATTCCTCCCGCATCCGGCACGCTACGGGCAAGCTCTCCAACGGCATCATTGGTGTCCCAGTGCCCCTGCACCAATTCAATACGTCGCAGCATATCAGCCGCCGCTGACAGGAGGTAGCAACGCCACTTCGTCCCCGTCACCTGCGTCGAGCGCAGCCTTGTCGGCCACCAGCTCTCCATTCACTGCGATACGGGTGCGATCCTTGCGCAATTCCTCGGCCAGAGGCGCTTCCAGTTGATCGAGAAGCCCCAACCAGTCGAGCGGCCCGGGAACCTCCCGCTCATCCGCGCCAGCCAGATCAGCCAGCTTGCCGAGGAACACCAGTTTCACCGCCATCTCAGCCGCCCGTCATCGACATATGGCGCTTTTGCGCCGGGACAGAGCCTGGGGCGATCTCGAAATGGTGCTTTTCGGGCTTGATGCGCATCGCTTCATCCAGCGCGGCTGCGAGATTGGTGTCGGGGTCGTCGGAGCGTAGCGCCGCGCGCAGATCGACCTTTTCGGACCCGCCAAGGCAGGCATAAAGCTCGCCAGTCGCCGTCACGCGGATGCGATTGCAGCTGGCGCAGAAATTGTTCGTCAGCGGGGTGATGAAGCCGATCCGACAGCCAGTCTGGCGCACGGTGACATAGCGCGATGGGCCACCG
>CAJXLD010000028.1 GCA_913055595.1 uncultured Altererythrobacter sp. | reverse complement strand
CGCGTGTTCCAGACTTCGAAGAACAGCGGGCCATGCTCACCGCCGATCCGCTGGACGCGCGGAACCAGGCTATCCTCCTGGATCACGGCACGCCCCTGCGCATCGTGCCCGGTAATGATCCGCCTCACACCATTCTTGCTCATTGTCTGACTCCTGTGTCGAACTGCGGGCGGAACAACAGACCACGCGCCTCCAGCTCCTTTTCGGCCGCCGCTTCCCGCGCAAGGGCTGCTTGTGCACTGGGCCGTGCCAAGGCCCTCGCATAATGAGCACTAATCGCCGGAAATGCTGGCGCATCGAAGCCATTGCCCGTCAGCCGGAACCAGATCCAAGCAACGTAAGCGTCAAGGACGGACCAGCGGTCACCCAGATACCATTCGCTGCGCGCCAGCTGGGCTTCAACAGGAGCAAGCTGCTGCATCAGCGTTTCAGCCGCCTTTGCGCGGATGCGCGGCACATCAGAGGTGTCGGTCGAAATCATCACACCCATCACGAAGCGGGTCACCAGCGGATGCAGGTCGCTCGAACAGCGGAAGATCTCGGCACGTATCTTCGCACGTTCAAACGGGTCATCTGTTGCAGGGAGTAGCTGCGCCCCGGCGTGGGTTTCGGCGAGATAGGTCAACATCGCGCCGGTCTGCACCAGCACGCCATGCGGCGTTTCGAGCGCAGGCACCTTGCCCGAGGGGTTGATGGCGAGATAATCGGGCCTGCGGTGTTCGCCAGCCATGAAGGCGACAAGGCTAGTCTGGAACTCCTCGCCGATCTCTTCCAGCGCGGTCATTGTCACGCGGGCGCAGGTATTGGGGGCAAACCACAGCTTCATCATTGCGTGGATCCTCCCAGCGTATCCGCAAACCAGTCGGCAATGTAATCGCGCCCATAGGACATATTGTCTGCCCCCACGTGCTCCACACCACCCTCGCGAGCGGTGAAGATCTTCAGTTCGCGCCGCGGCGAATTGACCAGCTGGTCGTAGGCCTGCTGTGCATAATCGACCGATATCTGGCGATCCTTTTCACCGTGAGTGACCAAGAAAGGAACCCTGATGCGGTCCATGTGTCCGTTGAGATTCATTGCCTCCGACTTGGCTAGGAAATCTTCCATGTCGCTGGCACCAAAGGTCCAGAACACATGCCCCCAATAATGCGGCACGGGATTTTCGCCCTCGCGCTTGATGCGCTTGTCCTGCACCTCGCGCCAATTGTTGTTGGCGCCCCAAACCGCGCCACTGGCAAAGCGCGGTTCGTAGGCGACCGCGCGCGGGGCGAAATGACCGCCGAGCGAGATGCCGGTCATGCCGATCCGGCTTGAATCGATGTCTTCCCTCGCCTCCAGCCAGTCCATCGCCTTGCTCGCCCAGTTCTCGGAATGCGGATCGACCGGCAGTCCCTGCAGGCGGATCGCCTCTCCCGTGCCGGGCTGGTCGACGCACAGGGTAGAAATGCCGCGCCGCGCCAGCGCCTCGGGCAGGCGCGACCAGTAGAGCAACTCCTTGCAACTATCGAGGCCGTTGCAATAGACGACGACCGGCCTGGGCCCGCCGTCGTCAGGCGCGCGGGTGTAGAGGGCAGGCATTGTGCCCTGGGGTAGGGGGATCTCCACCCGCTCGCGGTTGAGTGATCCGAGCCGGGTCGAACGATCAAATGCCTCAAGCGCCCTGGCATATGTCTCCTCACGTCCAGCAGAGCCCTGCTGCTGCATGCGTTCGGCCACCAGCAGGTAGAGCGATGCCCGCTCGAGCTTGTCGGACGCGGAGAAACCTCGACCCCGCTGTTCATCCTCTGCAGCGAGTTCCAGCAGCGTTTCCGCCTTGGCTACCCATTGCCGCATGAAGTCCGGCGTTCCCGCGTCGCCGCTTTCGGCAGCCTTTCGGATGGGCTCGCACATATCGACGATTTCACCGATCTTTCCGCCGCTCTCCAGCGCCATGGCGACGGACAGGTTCCAGATGTAATTCGGGAAATATTCGAAGAGCGCCACGCGTCAAACCTCCGCAGCCTGGAAAAGGTACGGGTCGGGCTCGGCATGCGGCATGGCTTGCGGTCCGCCAACACCAATGCCCCATTGGTCCATGATCCGCGGACCCGGCATGTGGACCTTCGCTTCATGATTTTCGAAATCGACCTCTTCCAGCTCCGCCGTGTATTCGACCGTAAAGCCGGCGGGCGTGACGAAATAGCTGAAGGTATTGTCGCCCGCCGTGTGCCGTCCAGGCCCCCAGCGGATTTCGACATCCTTCTGCTTCAGGTGCGAAACGCCGCGCAGCATGCCGTCGACATCGGTCATGTCGTAAGCGACGTGGTTCAGGCACGGCGGACCGGGCAGGATTGCCATGCGATGATGCGCCGAATTGCAGCGCAGGAAGCACATGAAATCGCCCAGCCAGTCCGAGACCTTGAAGCCAAGCACATCGCAGAAAAACCTTACTGCCGCTTGGTGATCGGGCGAGTGCAGCACGATATGGCTGATGCGCATGGGTATGCCCTCCCACCGCCCGATTGCGCGCTTTTCGCCAGTCGCGACGTCCGATGAAATCTCGAACGGCAAACCGTCTGGCGAGAAGAAGCGAAAGCCATAACCCCCGCCCGGCGCATCCAGTGTAAGCGGTTCGTGTATGATCCGGCAGCCTGACGCCACTACGCGTTGGTGCAAGTCTTCGACATCAGCGCGACTATTCGCCGCCAACGCGATGACCTCGACATGGTTGGTGTCCGATTGGTGCAAGCGGACGACATGGTGTTCGTCATCCCCTTCGGCGCGAAACCACGCGATGCCGTCGCTGTATTTGACCTCTTTCAGGCCCCATTTCCCAGCATAGAATGCTCGTTCGGTCTCGAAGTCCTCAACCCCGTAGCCGACATAGCGGATATCGGTGACCCGGCTCATTTCATTGCTCCTCAAATCGGTTGCGCAATCACGCCGAACATCTCGGCGGTAGCCTTGGCATTGTCGACGGCCGGCCCCTTGCCAAGTTGACCCATGCAAATTGCGAGCGATGTGTCGACGATATAGGCACAGCGTTCATACCGGCGATCGCGATAAGCCTTGAAGGCTGCTTCGGGCGTGTCAGCCCTTGCCAGTTCATCGGCGATCACGAGCGAGTCCTCGATTGCAAGGCCCGCTCCCTGCCCCAGATGCGGCGTGGTCGCGTGCACCGCGTCGCCCAGCAGCGCCACGCGTCCCTTGTGCCAGTCGCCCCGCACGATCAGGCCCTCAAGCGGGCGGTAGACGACGCCTTCGTCGTCAGTGACATGCTGCGCCAGTTCGGACAGGGGCGCAGGAACCTTGGCTCGCATGATTTCGGCCAGCCCATCGGTCGGATAGCGCGGATTTCCCGGCTCGGGTGTGGTTAGGTAGATATACATTAGCGTATCGCTGATCGGAACGAGGCCGGCACCGATTGGCCCATTATAGACATGCAGCGCGTCCAGCCCTGCCGGACGGGGCAGGTTATAGCGCCATACGGCCTGGCCGGTGAACTGCGGGCCTTCCAGTTCGGGGAAAAGCATCCCGCGCGTCTGCGAATGGACACCGTCGGCCCCGATAGCTAAGTTGAAGCGCTC
Source organism: uncultured Altererythrobacter sp. (assembly GCA_913055595.1). Classification (GTDB taxonomy): domain Bacteria; phylum Pseudomonadota; class Alphaproteobacteria; order Sphingomonadales; family Sphingomonadaceae; genus Alteraurantiacibacter. The sequence continues at coordinate 11,130 of CAJXLD010000028.1, read as the reverse complement.
ATTCGTCCCATCCGAAAAGGTGACATCCACACCTTCCCCATCATCATCGAAAGCGTCTGCGGTAAGTCCAAGACGGATTTGCGCACCCAGTGCGACCGCCTTGTCCGCCAGCACCTTTTGAAGCGCCGGGCGCCCTATGCCGACATTGGCGGGACAATCCTCCACCAGTCGCGGAGAGGGAACACGCGCAACCAGGGTTCCATCTGGCGCATGCACCGCGACAGCATCGAAACCCACGGATGCCGATAGGTAGTTCTCCAGCAGCCCCAATTGCTTCATTGCACGCAGGACATTGCCCTGCTGGATGATACCAACGCCATAGACCGACCAATCCGGATCGCGTTCGATTACCGTGACGTCGTAGCCGTTCTGGCGCAACGAGATCGCGGAAGTCAGTCCCCCAATCCCGCCACCAATGATGAGAATCTGTGCTTGATCCATGACGCAATCATGGGCCAAGCAAATTGATAAGAATAATCGATTGTTTTAATTCTCAATTATCACTATCAATTATATGTTTCGTTATGCGGTTCAAGGGTCTCGATCTCAACCTTCTGCTCGCCCTCGACGTGCTGCTCGAGGAACGCAGTGTCTCGCGTGCCGCTCAACGTCTCAATATCTCCCAACCTGCTCTGAGTGCATCGCTGGCTCGCCTTCGAGAGTATTTTGGCGATCCCCTCTTAGTGCCGCAGGGACGAAGAATGATCCCCACTTCGGATGCATTGGCGATGCAGGAGGAGATCCGGCACATCCTTGACCGGGTCGATTTGGTGATTGCTCGTTCGACCAGTTTCGACCCTGCAAACTCCAGGCGTAGCTTCCGGATCTGTGCCTCGGACTATCTCACCGTCGTCCTTTTTCCGCAGTTCATCCCAGCAATTGCGCGCGAAGCACCCTTAATCGGGATCGACCTGATACCGCCTTCTACCGAAGCGCAGACGGCTTTAGAGCGCGGCGAGCTCGACCTTCTTCTCACACCCGAAGAGCATTGCGTGGCCGGCCATCCGGCTGAACTGCTGTTCGAGGAACGCCATGTGGTCGCAGGCTGGAAAGATAGCCCGCTATTCGCCTCAGAGATAACAGAAAAGGGATTCTTGGCTGCCGGCCATATCGCGGTGCGTATCGGTGGCGCAAACCGCGCCAGCTTCGCCGAGACCCATCTTGGCGATCGTTCACAAGCGAGAAGGATCGAGATAATCGCATCCTCCTTCACCTCGGTGCCAGACCTGCTGGTGGGGACCAACCGCCTTGCCGTGATGCACGAAAGATTGGCCAGGGTGATGGCCCAGCGATTGCCGATCGCCTGGCAGGAGCTGCCGTTTACCTTCCCGCCAATGAGGGAAATGATTCAGTTCAACCGTGCGCGCAAGGAAGATGCCGGGCTTGCTTGGCTAATCGGACAGTTGCACCGCGCGGCGGATGGATCACCTGGAGGCTAGTGACTGTGCTGTCAGTCTAACGGCAACTCGTCTCCACCGGCGGCTTCATATCCTTAGGCCGGATTGCTGACCATCCACCAACAAATGCACACGAGAACTGGAAATTCCCGGTCAACTGCGAAACAAGCAGCGAATGGACGACGGGGAAACCAAAATGGAAAGCCGGGTCTGGGCAAAGCTGGCCCTGTGGCTGATCGTTCCGATCGCCCTGCTTACATTCGTCAACTCGATCGATCGTGTAAACGTCTCCTATGCTGGCTCCGCCATGTCCGCCGATATTGGACTTTCGCAGAACCAATTTGGTCAGGGCGTGAGCATGTTCTTCCTCGCCTACCTGCTGTTCCAGTATCCCCATGTCCGCTTGCTCAAGGTATGGGGGATCAAGGCATGGCTCTTTGTTTCCATGTTGCTATGGGCTGCATCGGGTTTCTGGATGGCCCATATCGAGAGTGCCTATGAATTCTACGCAGCGCGCTTCCTGCTCGGCATGGCAGAGGCCGGCTTTGCCCCCGGGATGACTTGGCTGATTTCGCAGTGGGCGCCGCCTGCGCTTCGTGCACGAGCGATGGCTGGCGCGCTGGTTGCCGTACCGCTATCGATGGTCCTGGGTGGGCCGCTCTGCGGCTGGCTTCTGGGAATAGACAACCCGCTAGACATGACTGCCTGGCGATACATGTTTCTTATCATCGCCATTCCCAACCTCGCCCTTGCGTTTGCGGCTGCTGCCTATTTCGTGGACAGTCCTTCAAAGGCGCGCTGGTTGACAGACAAGGAACGAACTTGGCTTGAAACAGAGTTCAATCGGCAGCCAAAGATCGATGCGCCCGAGCCTGGCGTGCGAGAGATCGTCCGCGATCCATGGTTATGGCGATGCTGCGCAACTTGGCTACTGGTGATGACCGGCTCATATGCGCTCGCATTCTGGCTCCCGCAACTCGTTCGTCAGCTCCAAATCGGTGACAGCGAGTTCATGATTGGCACGCTCAGCGCCTTGCCCATGCTGGGGCTTGCAATCGGATTGATGACTAATGGGAGACGGTCCGATCGCAACGGCGAACGATTATTGCATACCGGCATACCCAGTGCTGTTGCAGGGCTTGCCATGCTTATGGCGGCCTTTCTCCAACCGGGTTGGCCAGTGCTCGCATTGCTTACGTTGACGGGTTTCGGAATCGGTGCGGCGCAGGGCGTGTTCTGGGCCATACCGAGTGCCGTGCGCATCGGGGGTGACAAAGTTCCGGTTGGCGCAATTGCGCTCATCAGCATGTTCGGCACTGCGGGCGGCATCGTCGGGCCCTGGCTTACTGGCATACTGGTTGAAGGAAGCGGCAGCTTTTCACTGGCAATCGGTGTGCTGGCATCCTTGCTGGTCATCGCGTTTCCGGTGATTGCCTTGCGCCCGAAAAGCAGGACCTAACCGCAAATCAGTTCGGCCGCCTTTTCCGCGATCATCACCGTCGGGGCATGGGTATTGCCGCGAATGACGTTCGGCATGACCGAAGCATCGGCTACCCGCAACCCCTCGACGCCCTTCACCCGCAATTGCGCATCGACCACGCTGCCCATGGCGCAAGTGCAGGCCGGATGACCGGCGCTGATCAGCGAAGCGCGCAGCCATGCGTCCACCGCAGCATCGTCCTGCGCATCGGGTCCCGGTGCAAGCTCGAAGGCAGCAAGGCCCTTGGCCGGTTCGGTCTCGAAGAATTGGCGAGTGAAGCGGAAACCACGCCGCAACCGCTCGCGATCTCCCTCAGCACTCATGAAATTGAACTGCACGCTGGGCAAGGCAGACGGATCGGGCGAGGCAAGCGTCACCTCGCCGCGGCTTTCGGGATCGAGGAGGATCGCCCCGCAGGAGAAGATCGGCGTCGGCGGCTTGCGCCAGCCGGGGAACCAAGGCCGCGCATCATAGCCCGAATGGACGATCTGGAACTGCATGTCGGGCCGGTCCTGCTCCGGACCCGTGCGGATAAAGCCCTGGATCGACATGGGGCTCTGGCTCAGCAGACCGGTACCGAACAGGTTCCACTGCAGGAAGGAGAGCGCCAGACGGTCGAGCCTGAGATCGCGGTTGAACCGGATATCTACTGCCGCCTTGTAGATCGCCATGGCGATCGGGTGGTCCTGCAGGTTCTGGCCGACGCCGGGCAGGTCGTGCAGCACGTCGATCCCGAATTCCCGGAGATGCGCGCCCGGTCCGATGCCCGAATGCATCAGCAATTGCGGACTGTTGAGCGCACCCGCGCTAAGGATCACCTCACCCCGACAGCGCATCTGCCGCACCGGGCCCTCGGGCGCGATCTCTATCCCGCTGGCACGTCTGCCCTCGAACAGTACCCGGCGCACGGGTGCATTGGAAATGACCTTGAGATTGGGCCGCGATTTCACCGGATCGATGAAGGCCCGCACTGTGGACGCCCTGCGGCCCTGCCTGATCGTGCAATCCGGCATGCCGAAACCTTCAGGCTGCGGAACCGTAAAATCCGGGCAGGCCGGGTATCCGAGCGCCTCAGCCGCTTCGAGGAAGGCAGGGAAAAGCGTCGGATCGGGGTGCATAGCGGTGACGTGCATTTCGCCCTCGCTACCGTGGATTTCGTTCGCCCCGCGCCAATTATTCTCCGACTTGCGGAACAATGGCAGGACGTCTTCATAGCTCCATCCCTCGTTTCCGGCAGCCGCCCAGGCATCGTAATCCGCCGCCGCACCGCGGATATACATCGTGCCGTTGATCGAAGAGCAACCACCCAACACCTTTCCCCGCGGGATCGGTTGGCTTCGCCCGTCGAGGTTTGGATCGGGCGCGCATTCATAGCCCCAGCCGAAGCGCGGATCGGCAGCGGCCTGCATCCAGGTCAGCGGCATGTCGATCAGCGGATGGCGGCATTCCCCGCCCGCCTCGACCAGCGCCACGCGCACATTCGGATCTTCGCTCAGCCGGTTGGCCAGTACGCATCCGGCACTGCCTGCACCGACAACGATATAGTCGAACTCTTCCACTCGGCTTCGTGCTCCGTTACGACTTGGAAAGTGCCTAGCGCATTAGCGCCACAGAGAGAAAGAGGAGGCTGAATTTGCACGTGCCCGCCCTTGAACTGGCCTTTCATGTCCGGCTCGATTTTACCGAGGGCCCGCGTACCCGCTTTACCCCGGCGCACAAGCAGTTCACCCGCGGCTTTGTCGGCTTGGCAGGCGGAGAAGTGAGCGGTCCGCGCCTGTCGGGCAAGGTCGTGCCCAATTCCGGCGGCGACTGGCCGCGCATGTGGGATAGCGGATTGATCGAGTTTGAGGCGCATTACATGCTCGAAGCCGATGACGGCACGCCGATCTATATCCACAATCGCGGGATCGCCTGGTCCGATCCGGCAGTTCAGGCGAAGATCGAGGCGGGCGAAAGCGTTTCGCCGCAGGACAATTACGTGCGCATTACCCCGCGTTTCGAAGCACCTGAAGGGCCGCACAATTGGCTCAACCGGACGATTTTCGTTGGCGTTGCCGAACGCCAGGGCAATTCCACCCATTTTGACTATTACGCGGTAAGCTGACTGTGACGACGACCCTTTCCACCACTGACAGGTTGGCCATCCACGATCTTGTTTCGCGCTATGCCTGGGCGCTCGACACCGGAGATGTAGAAAATTTCGTCACCTGTTTCTGCCGCGAGGGTGTGCTGGTGTGGGATGCGTTCGACAGGCCTGGGCGCTGGGAGGGCGAGGAGGCGTTGCGCCATTTCGCCAGATTCTTCCGCGACCAGCCGAGTTCCGCCGGGCGCCAGCACCATGTCACCAATCTGTTGCTCGAAGCGGATGGCGAGGAAGCGCTCGGCAAGGCCTATGTCGCGGTGGCGTTGCGGCAGGGCGACGGTCCGCATGCGCTCAACGTGATGGGCTGGTACGAAGACCGCTTCCGGCGTGAGGGGGGCCAATGGCGCATTGCCGAACGCGTGATACGCGATTGGTCGGGACCGATCCTCGCTAACATTGCCGGCCAGACCGGCGAGCACCTTGCCCGCCCCCTGCCCCCGCCGCTGGCTTGGTTGTTCCGCACCGCGTCAGAAGATTGAGGTCGTCGCCCCGCCATCGATCACCAGGCTCTGGCCGGTGATATAATTGGCCTGCTGGCTGCAGAACATCGCCACGAAGTCGCCAACATCGTCGCAATCGCCGAAACGTTCAGCGGCGATCCGCCATTCGCGCGAAAACTCCGCGACCTCTTCATCATAGGTAATACCCTTGGCAGCTGCGCGTTCGTTGAACTGCACCTCCACAAAGGCACTGTGGTGCATGCCGGGCAGCAAATTGTTGATGATGACATTGTGCTTGGCCACGAGCTTCGAAACCGCGACCGTGTAATTGGTCAATGCGGCCCTGGTGGCGCCAGACAGCACGCGGATTTCGCCCGGATACTTCGCCGCCACGGTCGCGATATTGACGATCCGGCCCCAATTGCGCTCGGCCATGCCGTCTATCACCCGGCGCATGAATTCGACCGGCGAGAGCAGCGAGATATCAATTGCGTCGCGCCACTGCTGGTCGGTAATCGCTCGATAGTCGGGCGTCATCGGCGGCGGCGAGCAGGTGCCGACAAGGATATCAGGTTCCGGACAGGCGGCGAGGATCTTTTCACGCCCCTCGGGCGTACTGTGATCTGCGCAAATTGGCACCACCTTGGCGCCGGTATCGTCGGCAATTTCCTTACAAGCCTGAACCAGCCGCTCTTCGCCACGGGAGGAGACATAAAGCTCAACCCCCTCGCGCGCCAATGCCTGCACCGCGCTGCGGCCCATGCCCGCACTGCCGCCATTGACGATCGCCTTGCGGCCCCTGATTCCCAGATCCATTCGCTATTCCTCTTCGTCCCGTGCCGTCCATGGCGAGACGGTGTAATAGGGCGCCTGATAGAAGGTCGCCACCACCGATGAAATGCATCCGTCATTGACCTTGAAGGCCTCCAGGAAAGCCCAGCTCTGCGGTTCCTGGAAGATCGATTTTGCCGGCGTCCCGTCAGTCAACTCGTAGGTGTCAAGTACGCCCTTGTGATCGATGAAACCGCGCGCCAGCGCAATCTGCCGCTCCTCATCGACCAGCAACACCTCGCGCCGCACGCGGTTGTTGAACAGGTAGAGGCCGGATTCGAAGCCGCCCTTGATGTCGGTAAAGAGCATGCCGTTTTCGCGCCGGATCGCGCTGTCGAGGAAGCAAGTGCCGCGAATTTCGCCATCATTGTGCTGCAAGGTGTCGAAATAGCCATTGGCATGTGCGGCCAACTGCTCTCGCGTGGAGCGCTGGTCTTCAGGCACTATCTGGTCGAGCAGCGGATCGAGCTCATACCCATCTATCGGCGCGATCGGCGTGGGCGGGCTCGAGAGATTGCGGCGGGTCGAAATGATATGCTCGGCCTCGGTGGTCTTGCCGCCCTCGACCTTCAGCCGCACGCCCAGGTAGCCTTCGATTTCGCGCTGGCGGATGGGAGTGACGAAAGCCGCCTGCCCGGTCTCCGGGTCTGACACCACCATGGCCGGTCCGACATCCTCTGTCACCGTGTCCCAGGTCCCGTCGGGGAAGGGCATTTCGACATTGTTTTCGGTGTAGCGGACTTGGTCTGCGAAAGGCGCCTGCACAGGATCATGCGCGAGATAGGCTGCGCGATATTGCGCGACGATGTCCTCGAGGCAGGCCTTGTCGCAGGACACTGAAGGACTGGCCTGACCAGGCGCAGCGCCCTCCCCTGTCCCGCTTCCGCAGGCGGTGAGCGCCAGTGCCGGGGCCAATAGCCCTGCGGTGATGAACTTGTTCATGATCCTCTCCTCCCAGCGAGTTTTTGCCCGTCTCAGGTCACTTCGAAATAGGTGAGCGTGGTGCTCTTACCGTCGGCGGCGAGCCTGCCCGTGCCGATGAAAAATAGGCCGGCGGTCCAGGTGTGCCGACCGCGCACATCGGCATCGACCCAGCTGGTCACTCGGTAATAGCCGTCAGGCCGGACGTAACCCATATTGTAGAGATAAAGCCACTCGCCATCGCTGCTGTTCAGGATCACATGGGTGCGTATCTCTGCCACCCCGTCGGGCCGCAGCAGTGAATACTCTCCCGCGCCATCGGGGTAGAGCGTGCCTTCGATCCTTCCGGATATCGTCCCGCCGCTGATCTTGCGGAACAGACGTGTGCCGCTTGGTCCGGCAATCGCTTCGGCCCTCTCATGCTCGATGGTAACGGTGAAGGCCGGATCGAAACCGACTTCGGCGATGAATTCCGCGCCGTGATCGGCCGGAACGGAATATCGGCGTTCAAGCATCACAGCACCTCGTAATAGGTAAAGATGGTCCGGTCGGGGTCGGTTCGTCGCAATCCGTGGCCGATGAACAGGGTCGAGTTCATCCAGGCATGGGCGCTGTCAGCCGGGGCTTCGAAAAAAGGAGATGTACGCATACGCAGCGGCACTTCGCTATCGGGCGGAGCGACGAATTGCTGGCTGAAACTGCCGTCGGGATTAACGTCACCCGCGGTCCTCTCGACGCTGACCGGTTCCCCGACCCGCCGCATATAGCCGCGGTTGTTGATGTAGATCGGCGTTCCATCATCGGCGCGGAACATATAATGCGCGTCGAGCGGTCCGCCCCCGCCGCCGAAATCCGCCCCGCCATAAGGATCGACAATGCCGGTCAGCCGCGGACCCCATATCTCGCCGCCGATCGCCGGGACGAAAGCCCGGCGGAAGGGTGCATCGATCATGATCCGTTCCTTGAAGAACACGCTGACCGAAAAGGCATAGCGGACCTGGAGCCCGCCGAAATCCTTCACCGGCGGAAGGCTGGCGGGATCGGGCGTGTTGTTGGCGCTGGCGCTCACACTGCGTGCAGCGAGCGCCGCCCCGCCGCTTGCCGCCAATGCGCGCATGGCGTCCCTGCGATCGATCATGCCTGCGCCTCCTTTTCTGCCAGTCCGAGCTCCTCTGCATCCCACCAATAGCCATGCACCTGTGTCGAGGAGCGGAAGGGCAGGTAGACGCGCCCGATTTCCTCCAGCCCTTGGGCATCAACGATCACCAGCTCGGTACGCATTTCGGCGAGGTCGGAGGCTGTGCCGATAAGATATCCATCGCCCTCTTCGCTGCTGCCACGTCGCGGCACAAAGCTCACCTCCTGCAGCGAATGGGTGTCCCCGGCGAAGAAGCTCGTCATCTTTCCTTCCGCAAGGTCGAAGCGGGCGTAGGAATTGACCGGAGCCCGGCCAGTATCGCCGGCCCGCTCGCGATCGAAAGGCTTCGTCTGGTCAGCGAATGTCGTAAATGCGATGCGCTGGGGCAGGGTCATGAAGCGATGATCGATCTTGCCGAGATCGACGATCGGCGTGTCGAACAACGTTTCCTCTGTCCAGCTGTCGTCTCGCGATCCCAGATCGAATGTATATTTGCGCACGAAGCCCTGCGCCCGCGAAGGATCCCAAGGGCTACCGTCGATGTTGGGGAAGAAGGGGAAGAAGTTCCCGTTGTAGAACGGCGCCAGCAAGGTGACCGTGTTGCCGACGCTTTGCGCGTTGAACACATGCATGAAGCAACGCTCGGGGCCCCTGAACCATCTGAGATCGCTGCCGTCTCCATCGCGGCGCATGATCCCGATCATGCTGGGCAAAGTCCGATCCCACTGCCAGTGAATCTTGCCTGCCCTTAGCTGCTCCATATCCGTGTAGTAACAGGCGAAGGGGATGATCACGTGTTCCTGCGTCAGCGCGAAATCGTGGATCACAGAGACATACGGCACCTTGATGCGTATTTCGTGCGCGACATTCCCGTGCTTGTCGACGCGGTAGAAAAAGACATCGTCGCTGGCGAGGCCGGTCGCTTCGTAGCCGAAAGCGTACATATCGCCGGTCAGCGGATCCCATTTGGGGTGCGCAGTGAACGTCTCACTCTTCCAGCCGCCATCGAAATCATGAAAGCCGATCGTATCCAGCGTCACCGGATCGATCTCGATCGGCAGCGCATCCTCCTTAAGCGTAAAGAGCCTGCCTGCATGGACCATGGGCGCAGTATTGGAGACCGTACCGTTGACACCTTTCACCGCGTCGTCATCGGTGAAGGGATTGCGATAGAGGCCGAACTGGTTCCTCCCGGCAGCAAGGTTTGATTGATAACGCGGCGTCCGCACAAATTTGCCCTGGTAGGAAACGCGCCCGTCCTTGAAGCGGAATTTCGAGATGTAGCCATCCGAATGGAGCGGCGCATCGTTCGGGAACTTGGGCGGATAATAGAACTCACCCCCGACGCGGATGAACACGCCATCCATATCGGAAGGTATCGAGCCAGCGACTTCGCAATCGGCGATTTCGCCTTCGAACCGCTGGGGCGCGAAAAAGCCCTGATCGAGCGTTTCCTCGAAGATCTGCACCATGTTCTCGCTCTCCCTTTGCGATGGTTGTTTTCTAAGACTCCCAAAAAGTCCAGATTTGCTCGGCCCGAGACAAATGTGCCCGCGTCCGCGCGCCACGAAAGCCTGCGGGCCTGCGATAAGCAGGCAATTGACCGGTCGGATCGGACAGCAATGAATCGTTGAAATAGGCGATCGAACGCAGGCCATCTGGCATGGTTGCTGCACGCCCAAGTGCGCTGGGCCTCATCGGCAAACCGAGAAACACGACTGCTCCAAACATCGTGAGCAGGGTGGTTCGCCGCTTACAGCAAAATCGCTCCGTCAATCACCCTACTCCCACTAAGATATCCCGACAGTCACTCTACCGCTGGCCCGATAGAGACGCCACAGCCAAATCTGGGTGCTGTCAGTCTAACGCTAACTGGTCTCCACTTGGCAGAGCTTGCCTTACTCTCGTCTGCAGTTCAGGCCGCGAGATTTTGCCACACAGCCAGGGCGGCTGAGCGGGCGGCTTTGTAAGTCGGACGATCTACGAGATGGCGATCCTGGTTGAAGTGGTTGTGGATGTTGGCGTGGACCGAGGCGAACTTCTGTAAGCTCTTCATCTGTCGAACTCTCAGCATCACGCGCTCTCTTCGTCGAAACGGAAGGTGGCTGTTCTCAGCTCGATTGTTGAGCCATCTGCCCATTTGACGACGATCTTCATTCCCAAGTTCGCGCATTGCTGCCGGGTATGATTTGAGGCCGTCGGTGACGATCTTCTCGGCTTTGCCATGCCGCTTTAGCGCCTTCTTGAAGAACCGCAAAACCGCAGGTTTGTCCCGTTTCCTGGTAACGTAGCTCTCCAAGACCTCGCCCTCGTGATCGACTGCGCGCCATAGGTAATGGGTCTCACCGTTGATCTTCACGAAGACCTCATCGACGTGCCAGCGCCAATGGCGAAAGCCCTTCATTCGAGAGATACGCTGGCGCTTGATATCAGCGGCAAACAGCGGCCCAAAGCGGATCCACCATAGGCGAACGGTTTCGTGACAAATGTCGATGCCGCGTTCGAACAGCAGGTCTTCTACGTTCCGCAAGCTCAGCGGAAAGCGGACATACATAATCACGGCCAACCGAATGATCTCTGGCGAGGAGTTGAAATAGCGAAAAGGACTGGCTGGCATCTTGGGTCGCGGCATGCCGGAGCACTAACCCCAACCCCTCAAGCGTCAATCAGGTGCATTTGCTCTGACAGTGCCCTGGGGGTTAGTGGCGGAGCGGGAGGGATTCGAACCCTCGATACGGGGTTACCGTATACACACTTTCCAGGCGTGCGCCTTCGACCAC
>CAJXLD010000027.1 GCA_913055595.1 uncultured Altererythrobacter sp. | reverse complement strand
TTGCCCACCTTCGCCGGGCAAAGCTATGACACCGGCCAAGCCTGCAATCGGGATCAAATCTTTACAAGGAACGGGAACACAGTGCTCCGCAAATCCTCCTATCTGCTGAGCGTCGCTGCATGCGGCGCATTGCTCGCCTCCTGCGGGGGCAACAACACGCCCGACCCAACTCCTTCTCCGACACCATCCCCAACTGACACGGCGACGCCGACGCCAACACCCGCGCCGCCGCCCAACTTCGATTTCGCGGACGATTTCGTTTCCACCGGCGGTGGCAACTATATCTACGCCTATTTCACCCCGACCGGCGAGGCGGAAGTGTTCAGCGATGCCACACGTATCGCGGGTACAGGAGGCATCAGCTTTGCCGCTTCGCCCGAATCCATACTCTTCGCTTTCCCCGACCTCGAAAACCCTGTGGAGTTTTCAGGTGATGACCTCACGGGTGCAACCGCCAATCTGCGGACCTATGTAAATGGCGATGAATCGCTGCAGATCGAGCGGCCTTTTATCAATACGTTGCGCGTGACCTACCAGCGCAATGATTCCACTATTATCGAGACCGAACCGGGCAATCTGCGCAGCCGCAGGGTAACGTTATTGGGGCTGCCCATCACGACGACAGATCCGATAACGACCGACCTGACATATACCGGCACTCCCGAAGTGGTTGGCGGCGTGTCGGGCACTACCTTGCCCGATGGCGTGCTGACGCAGGAAACGACATTTACCGTCGATGTATCTGAAGAGACGGTGAGCGGAACCATTCGAATCTTCGATAATGACGGTGTCCCCACACAAGTGGCCGAACTGGAATTTTCTACAGGTGTTTCGGCCAATGGGACTTTCGCCGACGACGTGACCGATGCCACCTTCGGCTTTACCGGACGATTTTCAGGCGGAATCGTTGGACCCGACCGGGATGAATTGCTGCTCATCTTCGCTGCCAGCCATACCGACGGACGCAAATATGTGGGCAGCCTGATCGGCGACTAAGCGCTCATCAGCGGCTGTCGAGGCCGTGCCGGGCGAGGAAATCGTCCAGCAGGGCGGCAACCTCGACATTGTTCAGATCGGCAAAGGGCATATGCGTATTGCCCGCCAGTCCTTCGTCCTCAAGCATGAGGATTTCCGCCTTTCCGCCGCGCGCATTGATAAGCTCAACGAACTGGCGGCATTCCTCCAGCTTGGCGGACCAGATCGCGTGTTTTTCGATATTGTCGCCCCAGACGAATTGCATGGGGATGGTGAGGAGGCGCTCGAATTCTGCTTCGGTGACTTGCAGCGGACCAAAGGGGCTGTCGGGCGTGTCCGGCCCTTCTCCTTCGGGGAAGATATAGCCCGGATTTTCGTAAGCTACGATGGCATGGACATTGTCGGACAGCGTCGCGGCCAATAAAGCGCGTAGCCCACCGGCCGATGAAGTCACGGCAATTGCGCCTTGGACCTCGTCAAACGCTTGCGCAGCGACCTCGGCCTCGCGCCGGACAGCTTCGAGCGTGTCGAACTCGTTGTAGCGCGCCCGCATCGCCTGGTTGAGCGCAACCGGATTGTCGGTCGGAAATTGCACGCCTTCGAACCATTGCAACCAGTCCGACCCGAAACGCCACGAGGTGAAATTCTGCTGGTCTCGTCCCGCCTGCGGAACATAGTCATGCGCAACACAATCCCAATTGGCACGCCCAACGCCGGGGCCCTCCCAGAGGAGCACCGGATATCCGCGTCGCAGGAACAGGCTCTGGAAGCCTTCGTCGCCAACCCAGTTGTGTTGCCAGACAAACGTGCTGGAGGAATGCCAGAAGAACAGCTTCTCATCGCGCCCGTTTGCGGGGATCTGAACTTCGAGATAGCCATGGCCGCAGGACTGGGAGGCACCATCCTCGCCCAGCGCCAGCGCGCCGCCGATTGCCATGCTACCTTGCTTGAAGATCTCGATAGGAGCGTCTTGCGCTGAAAGTGGCGCCGAGAGGATCGCGGCGCACCCCGCGATAACAAAAGCTGTTCTCAACCCTTCCACTCCCGCCGTTCTTCCGCCTGGCGCAGGACTTCATAGGCAAGCTGGAACGCCTGGAAGGCCTTGGCTGCTTCCTCATCTCCCGGACGCACGTCGGGATGCACTTCCTTGGCCTTGGCGCGCCAAGCCTTCTTCACCTCTTCGAATGTGACATCGGCTTCGAGGCCAAGCACCTCCAGCGCGCGCATTTCATCCGCGCTGCGCGAACCATCGCCGCTGCCGCCCCAGCCATAATGCTGCGCCTCGGCATAGCCGGCGCTTTCCTGCTGTTCGGACTTGGCGCGGCGGGCGGCCTCTTCCTTGTCGAGGCCTTCGAAGTAGTCCCAGCGCTTGTTGTATTCCGCCGCATGCTGCTGGCAGAAATACCAGCGTTCCTTGCTGTTGGGGCTCTTGGGCGCAGGGCAATCGCCCGGCTCATTGCAATTATGCCGGTCGCAGATGCGCACGTTCACGGCATCGCGGCCGCGGCCATAACCACCCCAGCGCGGAAACCCCCAATTATCGGATCGGCCAGCCCGGGCCATCAGTGCAACCTAATCTTCAACATTGCCCACCTATAGGTGCTGCAACGCGGTGTTGGAACAGCAAGTTGGCCACCAAGCGGCCGATACAATTGCTTACCAATGCTGCATTGCAATATTTCCGTCTGTCCCTATCTGACTGGTTACAGAATCAACCAACAGGTGTCTTCGTGAGCAAGCAACTGGCCATTTCCGCTGCATTTTCCGCCTTTGCCATGGCGGCATTTGTGCTGCTGGCCACGCCCAATGCGCTGGATGCACCTGCTGCCACGCAAACGGGCGCGAAAGCCCAAGCCTCCGCGCCCGCATTCGGGCAGGCTGTCGCGCTGCCCGTCTTGAACGACTAGATCAGTCGATCAGCACGGTCACCGCACGACGATTGCGCGCCCATGCGCTTTCGTTCGATCCGGTCGCTGCCGGGCGCTCCTCACCATAGCTGACCGTGCGCAGGCGGTTTTCCGACACGCCCAGGCTGACCAGGTAATTCTTGGCGGCATTGGCGCGGCGTTCACCCAGGGCCAGGTTGTAATCGCGCGTACCGCGTTCGTCGGCATGGCCTTCGATCGTGGCAGTGGCCCGGCCATATTGCAGCAGATATTCCGCCTGCGAGCGCAGGGCAGCGGCATCTTCGCTATCGATATCGAACTTGTCGGTATCGAAGAAGATGACGTCGCGTCCCGCCATGACCTGCGAGAAATGCGCCTGCGAACCTGCAACCGGGCCCGTCGGCGTGGGCGTGGGAGCCGGAGCCGGTGCTGCTGTGGGAGCCGGAGCAGGCGTCTGCACGGGTGCAGGGGGCAGTTCCTCCGGCGGCTTCTTGGAACAAGCCGCCAAGGCCAGAACGCTGGTGGCGGCAAGGATGACGACTTTACGTGGCATTCCAGTATCCTCCTAAACAAGTGGCGTTGGATATCCGCCAAAGGGGGCAAACTACTTACGGCAGAACCGGGCCCCATGCCGGGTCTGACGCTCCGACCGGCGTGTTGAGGCGACGTTCGTTCTCGCCGGTCAGATCGACCTGCCAGATTGACGTCTCGCCCGACCCACGCTGGGTACGGAAGAACTGGACGATGCGGCCATTGGGAGCCCAGGTGGGCGCCTCATCATGCCAGGCATCGGTAAGGTGGCGCATATTGCGACCGTTAGTATCCATCACCGCAATGCGAAAATCACCAACAATATGGGTAAACGCGATCTGGTCCCCGCGCGGGCTCCATTCTGGCGTACCGGCGCGACCGCCGAAAAAGGTGATGCGGCGCTGGTTGGAGCCATCGGCTTCCATCACGTATATCTGCTGGCTGCCCGATCGATCGCTTTCGAAAACGATATAGCGGCCATCGGGCGAATAGGACCCGCCCACATCGATGCCGGGGGTATTGGTAAGGCGCACGGGCGTTCCGCCCGACGCAGGCACGCGATATATATCCGTATTGCCGCTAACAGCCATGGAATAGAGAATGTAGCGCCCGTCCGGGCTCCAGCGCGGGGCGAATGTGGGATTGCTGCTTTGCGTCACCAGCGTCTGCTGTCCGCTATCGACATCGTAGACATATATGCGCGGGTTGCCGTCGAGGTAGGAGAGATAGGCAATCTTCGAATAATCGGGCGAATAGCGCGGCGTCAGCGCGGTCGAGCGGCCATTGGTGATGAAACGGTGGTTTGCGCCGTCGCTATCCATGATGGCAAGGCGCTTGGTGCGGTTATCCTTGGGCCCGGTCTCGGCAATGTAGGCGATCCGGCTGTCGAAGAATGGGCTCTCGCCCGAAAGGCGCGAATAGACAAGGTCGGCGCATTTATGCGCGGCGCGGCGCCATTCGGCGGGCTGCACTATCCAGCCCTCGCGCACCAATTGCTCTTCCAGCACCACATCATAGAGATAGCAGCCGACGGTCAGCCGCCCGTCGCTGTTGGGCCGGACATAGCCCTGAACCAGCATTTCGGCAGAACGGCCACGCCAGATGTTCCAGGCAGGGTCCGAAACTTGCGAATAATCGGGACGTGGCAGCGAATCCGGCCCGACAGGGCGGAACAAGCCGTTATTGCGCAGGTCGTTATAGACAATGCGAGAGAGCTCATGCCCCAGCGCACGTGTGCCTTGTGCATTGGCGGGAGTGGGCACATCCTCATTGGTGGCGAAGCTGGCAATCGCAATGCCAAGGTCCTGCCAGCTCTCGGCCGTCACGGTCACCGTGGTGCCGTCACCTTCTTGCTCGATAGTTTCCAGTTCCTGTTCGGGTAGCGTCAACTGTTGTGCAGATGCCGGCGCAGCAATGCTGAAGACGATTCCAGCTGCCATGGAGGAGAGAGCAAGTTTGATCTTCATTGGGCTAACTCATTATTGAAATTCGATGTTACCACGCGCCAGCCGGAATAGAAGCGTTCTGGCAAATTGAAAGGGGCGGCCAGGCGTACCGCCCTGACTGCCTGTTCGCGGTGCCTGCCGGCCTGGGCACGGTTCGCATCGGTAACACCGGTCGTTTCGACAACTTCTGGGTTTCCGTTCAGGCTGCCATCGCGGTTCAGGCGAAACCGGACCACGGTTACCAGCCGATCGACTTCGATACCCGATGGCGGGTTCCAATGCGGCTTGAGCTGCCGGATGATGGCAGCATTTATGCTCGCCTGCTGCTGCGGCGTCGGCCTGTCACCCTGGGCACCCTCTGTCCCTTCAGCATCGCTCAAGCCCTCGAGCAGATTGTCCATCCGGCTGCTGCCTGCATTGCGCGTGGCTGCGGGGGTCGGCGTGGGGCGGCTGCTGGCCGTCGGAGTTGGTGTGGGCCTTGTGATCGGCTGAACCCTTGGTGTTTCCACTACGCGCGGCGCAGGTTCGGGTGGAGGTGCCTCGACCACTTCGGGCAAAGGTGCAAGTTCGGGAGCGGCGGCCACCGCCGGATTGTCGGATGGATCGGGCGCGGTCGTTTCCAACGAGACATCAGTGGCCAGGCTCACAGTTATGCGTTGCGGGGGCGTGTAGGGCTCCACGCTGCCCACCTGCAATACCAGCGCCAGGCCAAGGGCAACATGCGCCGTCCCGGCAATCCAAAGGCCGATTCTTTCTTCTCGGGAGAGATTGGCGAGTGGTGCCATTTGCAGCCGACCTATGGTGCTTCGGATGAACCGGAGCTTATCATCGTAATGGAGTTGAATCCTGCGCGGTTCAGCTCACCCATTACGGCCATCACGCGGCCATAATCGATCGAGCGATCAGCGCGCAGCGCCACGATTGGCCTTTCCAGGCTTCCTTCGGCCATGATCATGTCCAGCGCGATGGGAAATCCACCCGGTTCGACCGCCTCATCATCAATGTAGATGTAGCCCTCTGAATCGATGGCAACGGTGATCTGGTCGGGATCCTGATCGATCGGGTTGGCGCGGCTTTCAGGCAATTCCACCGGTACGCCGCTTGCCAACAGGGGCGCGGTGACCATGAAGATGATCAACAGCACCAGCATCACGTCGACAAAGGGCGTGACGTTGATCTCTGCCATCGGCGCGCGGCGTCTCGACTTGCCACGACGGGTGGAGGTGTGGAGGCCCATCGCCATTTATGCGCCTTCCAGCTGGCGGCTCGACTGCGCGTGCACGCGGTCGGCGAAACGCTGCAGTCGGGCCTCGAAGCGGTCCACATTGTGACTGAAACGGTTGTAGGCGATCACCGCCGGAATGGCGGCGAACAGGCCGATCGCCGTGGCAAAGAGCGCCTCGGAAATGCCCGGCGCCACGACGGCGAGCGAAGAATTGTTCTGCATGCCGATCTGGAAAAAGCTGTTCATGATGCCCCAAACGGTACCGAACAGGCCCACAAAGGGCGCAACCGAGCCCGTGGTCGCAAGGAAGTTGAGCCGTTCGGCCAGCCTGTCGGCTTCCACTGCGATCTGGCCCTCCATCGCCTGGGCAATGCGCGAAGATGTAGCCACGCGGTCCTTCACGCCGCCCTTGGTCGAGCGACGAAATTCGGCAATGCCGGCAGCCGCCACACGGGCCGAGGCATTGTCCCCCTTGCTGCGCGTCGCCAGGCTTTCCGCATCGCTCGAGGTCCAGAACTCCTGCTCGAATTCAGCAGAAGCTTTCTTCGTGCGGCCCATCGTCATCGAAAAGGCGATGATGATCGTCCACACCGAGATCGAGGCTGCCAACAGTCCCACGATAACAACCTGCACGACGATGTCGGCGTCGATGAAGAGCTGCAGCGGATCGAGCTTTGTCGAATGAGGCGCGGCGGTTTCGGCAAGGGCGAACAGGGAAAGCGAATTCATTGGGTCTCTTTCATCAAGGGATCACGAGCCGAACAGGTTTTGGAAAGCTTCGCGCCAAGGATCAGGCTGGCGACGCGGGCGGCCGCTGGGAGCGATGAAGCCGACGCGTACGGTCACTTCTACCAGAATTTCCTTCTCACGCATCACAAGCTGCAACAATCGCACGCTGGCGGGGCGCAATTCCACACATTCAGTTTGAACGAGAAGTGAATCATCAAGCTTAGCGGGTGCCAGATAGCGAATATTTGCCTCAGCGACGGCATAATACCCCTCACCGGCCTCAAATGCGGCCCGCTGGTCTATTTCCAGCAAGCGCAGCAGGTCGGACCGGGCGCGCTCGCAGAATTTGAGATAATTGGCGTAGTATACGATGCCGGAAAGGTCCGTATCCTCGTAATAGACGCGCAGGGGGAAGAGGTGGCGTTGCCCCTCCAGCACTCCCGATGGCGGTTCCAGCGCGTCATCCATCCCGCAAGCAGCATTAGCGGGCGGCAGAGTCACCCGGCAAGCGCCATTTGTTCATCTTGTCGGCGATGCGACTCGGTTCAGCCCGAAATCATCCGCCCGAGCGGCTTTCCGCCGCACAAGTGGACATGCATATGCGGCACGATCTGCCCGCCATCGGGGCCAACATTGTTGAGCAGGCGATATCCCGGCTCCACCAGACCCAGATCCCGCGCCACCTTACCAACGGCGCGGATAAAGCCTGCGATTTCGGCATCGGGAGCCTTGAGGCAGAAATCGTCCCAGCTGACATATTCGCCCTTGGGAATCACCAGCACATGCACGGGCGCCTGCGGACCGATATCGTTGAAGGCGAGCGCGAACTCGTCTTCATAAACCTTCTCGCAAGGCAATTCGCCGCGCAGGATCCTGGCGAAGATATTTTCCGGATCGTAAGGCTGGGTGGGATCGACGGCGTCCATCATTTGCTCCTGGACGCTTTTTCGACCAGGCCTGATACGCCTTCTCGCCGTTCCAGTTCCGCCTTCACATCGACAAGCGACAATCCGCGCGCCTGCAGTGCCACCAGCAAGTGGAAGATGATGTCAGCAGCTTCGCCCACCAGTTCCTCGTCACTGCCCGACAATGCGGCAACGGCGGCTTCCACGCCTTCTTCTCCCAGCTTGCGCGCCATTGTGGGCATGCCCTTGGCATTGAGCTTGGCGACATAGCTTTCATCGGGCGAAGCTGTGCTCCGTTCGGCAATCACACGTTCGAGGTGGTCAAATATATCCATGCGCGCGGGGATGCGTCCGTGCAGCGCGAACGTCAAGATGGGAGAGCGATTTGCTCAGCTGCGCGCGGGCAGGCCGGCGGCGCGCAAGGCTGCATGCGCATCGGCGATCGAATAGGAGCCGAAATGGAAGATACTGGCCGCCAGAACAGCGCTGGCATGGCCTTCTGTGACGCCTTCCACAAGGTGATCGAGAGTACCCACCCCGCCGCTCGCAATCACCGGTACGGAGACCGCATCGGCAATAGTTCGAGTTAACTTGAGGTCGTAACCCTTCTGCGTCCCGTCGCCATCCATGCTGGTGACGAGCAATTCGCCCGCGCCCAGTTCGGCACATCTGATCGCGTGTTCCACTGCATCGATACCGGTCGCCCGCCTGCCGCCGTGGGTGAAGATTTCCCAGTGGTCATGCACCCAGCGCGCATCCACGCTGGCGACGATGCACTGGCTGCCCATCTTTTCGGCGATCTCGGAAATGACTTCGGGCCGCGAGACGGCAGCGGAATTGACCGCGACCTTGTCCGCTCCAGCAAGCAACAGCGCGCGCGCATCTTCGACCGAGCGCACACCGCCACCCACGGTCACGGGCATGAAGCAAACCTCTGCCGTGCGCCGCACGATATCCAGCAAAGTGCCGCGCCCTTCATGGCTGGCGGAGATATCGAGGAAGCACAACTCGTCCGCCCCGGCCGCATCATAGGCTTGCGCCTGCTCAACCGGATCGCCGGCATCCTTCAAGTCGACGAAATTGACCCCCTTGACCACGCGGCCATCGGCCACGTCGAGACAGGGGACGACGCGGATGCGGACGGTCATTGGGCCTCACCCACAAGCGCACTCAGGAGAATGAAAACTCCGAACAGGCCACCAAGAAGAGGAAGTAGGCTCATGCCAAAGCAATACCAGAACAGGAGCGGCTGATCAGATCGAACGGGATCAAGGCCGAGAAACCACATCTTCCCGGTCACAATTGCCCGCACAAGAACAACGCCGACAACCACCACCATCAGCGCCAAACCAATCGCAACTGAAGCCAGCAGCGTCATTCTCTGTTCGCCATCGCAATCGCTGTCGCCAGGTCCAGTCGCCCTTCATAAAGCGCCCGCCCGGTGATCACGCCTTCAATCCCCTCATCCGCATGGAGCGAGAGGATGTGGATATCGTCCAGCCCCTTCACCCCGCCGCTGGCGATCACGGGGATGTCCACGCTGCGCGCCAGTTCCACCGTGGCATCGACATTGCAGCCTTTGAGCATGCCGTCGCGCCCAATATCGGTGAACAGCAGGCTGGCAACGCCCGCATCCTCGAACCGGCGGGCAAGATCGATCACGGGCACGTCGGAAACGTCCGCCCAGCCCTCTGTCGCCACCATGCCATCGCGCGCATCGACGGCGACAACAATCCCGCCTTCCCATGCGCGCGCCATCTGTTTCACGAATTCCGGGTCCTTCAGTGCGGCAGAGCCCATCACCACGCGCGCGACGCCGAGGTTGAACCAACCTTCCACCGCCGCCGCATCGCGGATGCCGCCGCCCAGCTGCACATAACCGGGGAAGGCTTCGACAATGGCTTCCACCGCCTCGCGGTTCTCCGCGCGCCCTGCAAAGCTGCCGTCAAGGTCCACCACATGCAGGTGCTGCGCGCCCGCTTCGGCAAAGATCATCGCCTGCGCGGCGGGATTGTCTCCATAGACGGTGGCGCGGTCCATATCGCCTTCGGCCAGGCGCACCACTTCGCCGCCCTTGAGGTCGATGGCTGGGAATATGATCATGACATCCTCCCCCACCGGGGGAGGGGGACCGCGCGCGCAGCGCGGGGTGGAGGGGCACCTTCGGATGTTGCGAACGACAGAGGGTTCCCCTCCACCATCCTGCGGATGGTCCCCCTCCCCGATTCGGGGAGGAACTTCATGACGGATCCCATTCGAGGAAACGGGCCAACAAATCCAGCCCGTAGCGCTGGCTCTTTTCCGGGTGGAATTGCACGCCGAGCAGATTGTCGCGCGCCACGGCGGCCACGAGCCCGCCGCCGTGATCGGTCATGGCCGCAACGTCCTTCCCGCTTTCGGGTGCAAAGTGATAGGAGTGGAGGAAATAGGCCTCGCCCGGCTCGATCAACTCGGCGCCATCATGATGCGGCGTAGGCATGACGTCGTTCCAGCCCATATGCGGCACCTTGATCTCAGGATCGGTACGCTCGATCAGTTCGATATCGCCGGGAATCCAGCCCAACCCCGACGTTTCGCCGAATTCGAGCCCGCGCGTGGCCATCAATTGCATGCCCACGCAAATTCCGAGGAAGGGCACGCCGCCCCTGATCACGCGTTCTTCCAGCGCTTCGACCATGCCGGGAATACCCCACAGGCCCTCCCGGCACGCCTTGAACGCCCCCACGCCGGGCAGCACGATCCGCCGCGCCCCGCGAACGAGGTCGGGATCGGCGGTCACGGCAATGTGCTCTGCCCCGGCGGCCTTAAGGGCGTTATGAACAGAGTGCAGATTGCCGGCGCCATAATCGATCAGCGCGATAGCCTCAGACATATTGTCCTTCCGCACGCCCATCCGGGCGCGCGGTCCTCGCTAGACGGGCAGGAGACCTGCCCCCGCTGCGGGCGGCCAGTCGGCCTTGCGGCTGCGTTGCAGCCGTTCGGAGCATCCTAGCCACCCAACTGTCCTTTGGTACTCGGCACCGCCCCGCCCTTGCGCGCATCGAGTTCAACCGCCTGCCGCATGGCGCGGGCGAAGCCCTTGTAGAGCGCTTCGCAGATATGGTGGTTATTGCTGCCGTAGAGCACCTGGCAATGCAGCGTCAGCCCGGCGGCCTGCGCCACCGAGTGGAACCAGTGCTCGATCAGCTCGGTATCCCATTCGCCCAGCTTTTCCTGCGTGAAACGCGCCTTCCAGACGAGGAACGGCCTGCCGGAAATATCCAGCACGACGCGGGCCAAGGTCTCGTCCATCGGCGAATGCGCTTCGCCATACCGGCCGATTCCTGCCTTGTCGCCAAGGGCTTGCGCCAGTGCCTGGCCCAGTGCAATCGCGCTGTCCTCTGTCGTGTGGTGCTGATCGACCTGCAAATCGCCATCGACCTTCAGCGTCACGTCGATCAGCGAATGGCGCGAGAATTGTTCGACCATGTGATCGAGAAATCCGATCCCCGTCGAAACGTCATAAGTGCCTGTCCCGTCGAGATTTACCTCGACGAGAATGTCGGTTTCCGCAGTCTTGCGCTCTAATCGGCCCTTTCTCATGGCTTTGCCTATAGGCGCGAAAGCGCCACACGCAAGGATTCGCATGTGGATCGGCCTTCTGTTGTACCTTGACCAAGTGCCCGCAAATAGTCACCTAGGCCCCAATATGAGCGATGACACGCCCGATAGCCTGATCCCCTACGATGAAATCGTGCAGGAGGCCCTGCGCGCCGTCGTCGGGCGTGTGCTTGGAGAAGTGGAAGCCGCTGGCGGCGCATTGCCGGGCGAACACCATTTCTACATCACCTTCAAGACCGGCGCGCCCGGCGTGCAGATTCGCGATGATCTTCGCGAGCGCTTCCCCGATGAGATGACAATCGTGCTGCAAAACAAGTTCTGGGACCTGGAGGTGGATGACACCAGCTTTTCAGTCGGGCTTAGCTTCAACCAGCGTCCGGCGGAACTGATCATTCCGTTCGCCGCGATCACGGCCTTTGTCGATCCGGCGGTTGACTTCGGGCTGCAATTCCAGGCTGCGGCAAGCGATGTCGAGCCGACCGACCATGACGACCCGGAAAACGACGGGCCGGATGGCGGCGATGACGGAGAACCGCCCGTAACGAGTTCTGAAGACGGTTCAAACGTGGTGACGGTCGATTTCGGCCGCAAGAAATAGGCGGCAGGCGAAATGGTCTTTCGCCGCAAATCCAAAGCTCCCGTGACGGATAATACCGAAGCCGTACCCGGCATCGACAACAAGGCTGTGGCCAGCCTGCTGGTGGCCGACATCGTTATGGGGGCAGGCTCTTTCCTGCTGCGCCGCTTTGTCGACAAGCGCGTCTTGAAAGCAGACTACGACGATAAGACAGCGCGCGAACTGCGGTCCCGGAGGACCAGAGGTCAGGCAGTGGCGAGCGCCGCGGCGACAAAGTTGGCCACACGGTCCGTACCCGGCGCAGCCCTTGTCGGCGGCGGGCTCCTGCTTGGATCGATGTACAAGCGCGGGCGCGCGCGCAAAGCGGCACGGTTGCAGCAACAGGCCCAACTGCCCGACGCAACAGAGGACTGAGCAGCCCTTCCTCTTGATCAATACGGGGCCAATGCGCCAAGAGCGGACATGGCCGATTCACAAGACCTGACCCGTCGCGGACTGATGTTCATCCTCTCCTCGCCATCGGGAGCGGGGAAGACCACCATCGCGCGCAAGCTGTTGGCAGTCGAAGATGAATTGAGCATGTCGGTTTCGGTTACCACCCGTCCCCAACGCGAGGGCGAGGTAGAGGGGCGCGACTATTTCTTCAAGACGCCCGATGAATATGCCGCACTGGTGGCGGAGGATGCTTTCCTCGAATGGGCGGAAGTCTTCGGCAACAGCTATGGCACACCGCGCGCAGAGATCATGGACGGGCTGGCGCTGGGTCAGGATTTTCTCTTCGACGTCGACTGGCAGGGGGCGCAACAATTGTCACAACGCGCGCGCGCGGATGTCGTCTCGGTCTTCCTGCTGCCGCCGAGCATGGAGGAACTGGAACACCGATTGCGCTCTCGCGGCACCGATGACGAGGCGGTGATCCAAGGCCGCATGGCGCGTGCCAGCGACGAGATCAGCCATTGGGACGCCTATGACTATGTGGTGATCAACCGCGACCTTGAAGAATGCTTCGACAAGGTCCGCACCATCCTGCACGCCGAACGGCTGAAGCGCGAGCGGCAAAGAGGACTGATCGACTTTGCGCGCGAGTTGATGCGTTAGGGTGAGCGCGCCAAGCTGGAGATGGCAGTCGTCGGCTTCCGCGTACCATTTATGGGCTAGGCCGAATGTCCGCAAATGGGTCGTTAGCAGACGTTCCGACAATCGACACCCTAACTGGCTGGAATTAGCGTTCCCCTCCCAAAACACCGCTCACGCATTCTCCGCGGCACCCGCGAACCATCGAAGTTGAGCCGCGCCAGAATGCAGTTATGTTTGGCCTATGTTTAAATTGCCGGAGGTTCGGACGATTTTCAGGCGCATTGGAGCGGATCAGATCATTCTCGCACTGGCTGGCCTAATGATCGGTGCCTTGGCGAGCCTAACAATATTTGGCTGGGGTGAGCGAGAAGCTGCGACGAATGAAATGCAACCCTATCACGGGATGATCAATGCACTTTCACATCGGGATCGAGTTGCGCCGTTTAGCATAATAAACTCGGAAGGGCCTTCTTCCTACATGGTGAAGTTGGTCGATGTTGAGACGGACGAGATTGTAATGGAGATTTTTGTCGGGGCGGGCAGGAAACTCGAAACAACTGCACCGCTAGGCAGATACAAGTTGAGGACGGCATCCGGGAATGACTGGGTCAGCGCAAGCCAGTCCTTTGGTCCCCTAACGAGATACACAGAGGCTATCGTACCCCTAGAGTTCCGACAAAGCGGCAATGGATACGTGGGCGTAACTGTCGATCTGGATCGCCGAGTCGATGGAAATTTGAAGACCGATTACATAACTCCGTCCCAGTTTTAGATCGGTTCTTAGCCGAGATGGGGAGGTTCTATCCCAGTTGTGCTATTGGGTCGTTAGCGGACGTTCCGCCTTCTCCTCGAAGCGCCCAATCTTCTGTTGCCTTTGCTAAAACCCCCGGCTCCAGCGCACAGCAAAACCCGCATCGTCGGGCACCTTGGCATGGTGTCCCGGTTCCTTGCGCCAGAACAGGCTGACCGCTGACTGCCCGCCCAACAAGGAGCCGTGCCATGCCAGTTCGGCATCGACCTCGCGCCCTGATGGCGTGAGCGAGAGCACCCGTCGTTCATGGCTCGCAGAAAGAGTCTCATAATCCCATGCGCTGGGCAGGAGCAGGCCGAGTTCGCCGCTCTCGACACGCAGCGGCTGCGAGACACGCAACGCCAGTGCATCACCTTGCATGAGGAAATTCCGGCGCTGAAGGTCCAGCGCGAAACCGCGCGTCGTGAGTTGCGATCCGCTCGTTACGACGTCGCCCTTGCGGGCCTTTGTCCAGCCCTGTCGCAGGCTCGCGCCCAAGCGCCAGTCAGCAGCGAAGTCCCAGCCTGCGGACAAATCGACAAACAGGCTGTCCGCCCCGGCAAGTCCCAAACCTTGTTGGAAATGGGCACCCAGCACGGTCTGGTCCTCGCCCATCCATGTGAAGCCAAGTGCGGTGTCGAGACTGCCAAGCTTCCGATCGAGCGCCAATCCGATCGAGGCCAAATCCTGCCGCGCACGATAGCCGCGCAGTTCGGCAACGCGTTGCTCCACCGCACCGGCATAGGTTTCGCCGCTCTGCGCGCTTACGGTCAGGCCCCAGCCGCCCAGTTCATGCCGCAGGGCAAGGCTGACATCGCTGCCCATATACAGGCCGGCATCGCCGCTCGTGCTTCGCGCGACCATAAAGGCGGGGCGGTCCTGCCCTTGCAATTGCGCCACCAGCCCGTCTGCCCCCTGCGCATAGGCAAAGCCGAATTCCGTCTGCGGCGAAAGCTGCAAGGCGACCCGTGCCGCAAGCACGCGCGCTTGTTCTGCCTCGCCCGGTTGCAGGTTGAGCGCGCCGACATTGCCCCT